>JAWOGY010000104.1:0-10108 GCA_046496425.1 Vicinamibacterales bacterium | reverse complement strand
AAGTGGTCGCCGTCTTCGACGGCGACTCGCTCCAGGTCCTTGTCGATGGCAAGCCGGTGGACGTGCGCATCCACGGCATCGACGCCCCCGAACGCGGCCAGGCGTTCAGCACCGTCTCGCGGCGCGCGCTCGCGAACCTCATCTTCGGCAAGGCGGTCACGATCAGCGTGGTCGAGACCGACCGGTATGGCCGGAGGGTCGGCCACGTGAGCGTAAACGGTGTGGACGCGGGGCTCGAGCAACTGCGCGGCGGCCTCGTGTGGCACTACACGTTCTACTCGAAGGACGCGCGGTACGCCGCCGCCGAGCGGGACGCCCGCGCCGCCCGCCGCGGCCTCTGGCAGGACGCCTCGCCGGTGCCGCCGTGGGAGTTCAGGCAGCGGCAGCGGGGGCGGTAGACGAGCCAGGATTGATGACGGCGGCGGCGCACCCAGAGGCCGCGCGACCTTGATAAAACGTATCCAACTGGATACGCTTGTCCCGTGTTTGTCGTCCGACAAACGGCGGAGTTTCTTGCGTGGCTCGATGGCCTGAAGGACATACGAGCACAGGTTCGCATTGCCGCACGCTTGCGCCAGGCCGAAGCGGGTGACACGGATCGGAGACGACCTATGACCAAGGCGAAGACGCCAGTGAAGCTCGTTGCCTTCGATGCGGCACGCTATCTCGACAGCGAAGCTGCAATTGCCGAGTATATGACGGCGGTGCTGGAAACCGACGACCCGGACTTGCTGTTGCTCGCCTTGGGTGACGTTGCGCGGGCCAAGGGGATGGCTCAGGTTGCCAAGGATGCTGGACTTGGCCGGGAGAGCCTGTACAAGGCCCTTACGCCAGGCGCCAAGCCTCGCTTCGACACTGTCATCAAGGTTGCACGCGCGCTTGGCGTCAAGTTCACTGTGCACCCCGCGAGTGCGGCCTAGCTCGAGCCATCTTCTCGCCACCGCCGTACACCTGGCCCGTCGCGTGTGGATAGGTGCCGAGGTCGTGCGGCGCGAAGGGGAACGTCCATCGCGGCGAACTGGCGTAGTCCAGATTCGACACCACCAGCGCCTTGGCCAGCGACAGTTGCTCCATCGACATGCCGCCGCGCCGCCAGTACGCCTGCAGGTCCCGCGCGAAGTATCGAATCGCCTTCACATCGTCGTAAGCCAGCATCGCCCAGCGGGTGACGGGAGCCGTTCCAACCGTGCCGAGGTCCCACGACGCGGCCATCGCCAGGCGCGATTCCGCGACCGGTGCGGGTGCTGCAGGCCCGGCCGGAGCGGGCAACGCCGACCCCGTCACAAAGGTCGACGCGCAACAGGGACGAGCAGGCCTGGCGTGCCAGGTGCCCGGATTCCGGGCGCAGAGGGCCTTGTGGTCACCGCCCCCGCCGGGGACAATACGCGGGATGGAGCCGACGCGCCGGCGCCGGGCGATGGGGCGCTGCTCATTCGGACCGTTAGAACGGCGGGCGACTAGCGATGCCGCACCCTGAGCTCTACGAGAGCGATAACCGCCTGGAGGTCCGCTCTCCCATGCGCCCCGGAATGCGCGTCTTGCTCGCCGCCCTCGCGCTCGTTCCGCTCCTCGCTCCGTACGAGCTGATCGTGAAGGTCGAATGGGAGAGCTATCTGCACTGGTTCTTCCTGCTGGCCGCCTTCATCTCGGCGGGAGCGATTACCCTGAGCGCATGCCTTCTCTTCGCCGCGGTCGCCGGACTCAGCTCGCAGATGGTCTTCGATGCTGGTGCCGGGACGTTCGTCTACTCGTCGCAGGCTCCGGTTGTCAGACCGGCGCCGCGGGCGTATCCCCTGGGCGCGGTCGTGTCAGTCGAGGTCTGCGAGCGCGCCTGGAGCGACGGTGCGCCGTCCTACCACCTGGGTATCGCAACGGCCGACGGCAGGGTGTACGAAAGCGGTTCGTCGTGGTCGCGTGGGGATATCGAATCGATATGGGCACGCGTGGAACAGTTCCTGTCGGGTGCGAGGGTGAATAGTCGCTAACAAGCGCGTGAAGTCGGACTCGCCACGTCGGTGCTTCGCGTCGCCTCCGCTCGCGCGCGGCGTTAGCCGGCCGAACAGAATCCCGAAGGAGTGCCGAATGACAGCCGTCCTGACGTTTGTCGCAGTGCTTTTCACTGTTGGGCCCATTCAGGGATCGGAACCGACCATCGACGTGCTTCGCGCCAGAGCGCAGGAGCGGATGCGCCAGGACCTTGCCATCTACTCGGCGGAAGATCTCCGAACACTGGAAGATCTGTACCAGTCCGCGAACAGGAACCTGCGCGGGCCTGACGCCAAAGCGATCCTGCAACGCGTCGTGAAGGAGTTTCCGAAGTCGAACCGAGCAGGGAGTGCGGTGCTGTATCTCGCGCAGCTCTCTTCCGGCACGGAACGTGAGGCGTACTTGAAGACCGCTATCGAGGCGCATGGCGACACGTGGTATGGAAACGGGGTCCAGGTGGGCGCCCTGGCAAGGGCGCAATTGGCCGCCTTCTACGCCGCCAACGGACGCCTGGCGGAAGCGAGGGTCCTCGCCACGGAGGTCGCCGACAGGTTCCCGGGCGCGGTCGACCACAACGGCCGGCAGCTCCTGGAGGCGCTGCGCAGCTTGAACCTGCTTCGATCAGGTGGAGTGCCATGACCAGAATCGCGAAGAACACGGTGTGCCTGTGGTACGACGGAAACGCCGAAGAGGCAGCTCGGTTCTACGCCGCTACCTTTCCAGACTCGTCCGTGGACGCTGTCCACCGCGCGCCTGGGGACTTTCCGTCCGGAAAGGAAGGGGATGTGCTGACGGTGTGGTTCACCGTGATGGGCATTCCGTGCCTCGGGCTCAACGGAGGACCTGCGTTCACGCACGACGAGGCCTTCTCGTTTCAGGTTGCGACCGATGACCAGGCCGAAACGGATCGCTACTGGAACGCGATCGTCGGCAATGGCGGCCAGGAGAGTGCCTGCGGCTGGTGTAAGGACAAGTGGGGGCTCTCCTGGCAGATCACGCCGTTGGCCCTGACCGAAGCGATCACCGACCCCGATCCCGCCGCCGCCAGGCGCGCGTTCGATGCCATGATGACGATGCGGAAGATTGATATAGCCACAATCGAAGCCGCTCGCCGCGGCTGAGGGGAAGGCGATCCGACAGCCGGTTACGGCCGCCGGCGCGGGCCCGTGGCGGCCAGGCCGGCGAAGAACTTGATCACCTCCGGGTCCTCCATGAAGTCGTAGCGATATCTCGGTCCGTAGTCCACCCAGAGTTCCTCGCCGGCCGCGATGTCCCGCAGGGCCACGATCCTCACGAACGGGGCCTCGCAGGTCTTCTCGAACTTCACGTTCTGGAACTCGGCCGGCGCGTAGTTCATGCGCGTGAAGACGTTGCCCTGGATGCCGTCGATGGTGGCGATGCCCCCGGTGCGCGGTATCGCGCAGTCGAGCAGCCCCATCATGTACTGCCACCGGTTCTCGGCCGCGCGCCGCCGGTACTCGTCTTCCGTAATGAACTCCCCGGTGTAGGCCCCGAGGTAGGCACCCTTGGGGATCGCCACCCTCGTGAAGACGCCCTTCCCCGCGTGCGGAATCCTCGACGTCCGGATCTCGAGATTCGGCTCGTAGGCAGACTGGCCGTGCGCGACGGCGACGGCCGCCGTGAAGACGATGGCCAAGAAGAGATACCGCGCCCTGCTCACTTCACCCCCAGCGCTCCGATCTCGATCCTTCGGAACTCCACCTCGGTGCCTTCGGCCTGCACCGCGATGCGGCCCTGCGACGCTGTGGCCCCGTGGCCGCGATTCACGAGCGTGCCGTTCACCCAGACGGTCACCGTGTCGCCGCGCGCCTCGACGATCATCGTGTTCCACTCGCCGAGCGGCTTCTCCGAGCCGTCGGTGAGATTCAGGATGCGCCGCGCATCGCCTTCGGCGCCGCCCCACTTCTCGGCGGGCTTGCGCGGCCGGCGCGCCTCCATGTCGGGCACCGCGATGTCTTCCTGGATGCACCAGAAGTCGCCGGCATTCCCGCTCTGCATCTGCACCTCGATCGACTTCGGGAACATCTTGTAGAGCGCACGTGGCGTCGAGGCGTGGATCAGGATGCCGCAGTTGCCGCCGGAGCCGGGGAAGCGGTACTCGGCGACCAGGCGGTAGTCACGGAACGCCTGCTTCGTGACGAGGTGCCCCTCGGGCTTGCCGAGGCTCACCAGCATGCCGCCGCGCACGACGAAACTGTCGGGCAGCGACGGATCGGCGTCGCGCTTGGGCACGTCGGCGACCCAGTTCGACAGGTCCTTGCCGTTCCACAGGGCGATGGTGCGATCGGGTGTCACCGCCGAGCCTGCGGTCTGGGCGACCGTCGTGGCGGCGGGAGCCAGGCTTCCCAGCAGGAACAGCGTGACGATGCCGTGCTTCAACATGGTGACCTCTCAGTGAGCCGGTCCGGGCGATGGCAGGGCGGGTTCCCTCGGTTGAGCCCTCGAACACCCGGCTGTCCGCAGCCTATCCTACCCGGCCGGGGCGCCGGCGTTCCACCACGAAGGAGCACATCAGCGCGCCAGCTGCCACGAACGGGTAGGCTGCACGTGCGGTTGTGCGCTAGCCTTGGCCTGCTGCCGACGGTTCGCTCCGGGCTGCAGGGGGACGGCAGCGTGTTCGCCGGGATTGGCCGGCTGAGGACGATGTCATGTCGATCGACTCGTACCGCTTCCTCGACTTCGCGACGCGCCAGATCATGAAAGCGTGGACCGCGCGGCAGGAGCAGGGCGTCATCCCCTTTACTCCGCTGGCGAGGCCGCTGCGCGAGTGCACCGTCGCGCTGGTCTCGACCGCCGGCGTGGCGCGCCACGACGATCAGCCGTTCGACCAGGACCGCGAGCGGCGTGACCCCTGGTGGGGCGATCCGAGCTACCGCGCGATTCCCCTTGGCACATCGGAGCGGGACGTCCGCCTGTGTCACCTGCACATCGACCCGCGCTTCGGCGAGGCCGACCTCGACGTGGTGCTGCCGATGCGCCGGCTGACGGAGCTGGCCGCCGAGGGCGCGGTCGGCCGCCCCGCGCCCACGCACTACTCCGTGATGGGCTACATCCTCGAGCCGCAGGAGCTTGTCGACAAGACCGCGCCGGCCATCGCCGGGCGCATGCGCGCGGAGCGCGTCGACGCCGCGGCCCTGGTGCCCGCCTGACCGTTCTGCTGCCGGTCCGTGGGACTGGTCCAGCGTGTGCTCGAGGCGAGCGGCATTCCGACCGTGACGCTCTCGATGATCCCCGACCTGACTCGCGCAGTCGGCGTGCCGCGGCTCGCGGGCATCAGCTACCCGATGAGCCGGCCGCTCGGCAGGCCGCACGACGCGGACGGCCAGCGGGCCGTGTTGCGGGCGACGCTGGAGGTGCTCGCGAGCGCGACCGGGCCCGACGGCTACGTCGAGCTGCCCTTCGAGTGGCCGGAGTCGCCCGCCGTGGCCCGCAACGCCTCAAAGGGTCTCCCGCCGCCGCCGATCGTCGACCTGCTGCAGAAGAAGCCGTGGCTGCTGGCCAACCTCTACAGCGGCCGCGTGCCGGGCCGTGATGGCTCCGTGTAGTCCATCCTGCCGCGAGACATGGCCGGGATCATGGGACGCATTGGCACGCGACCCCGTCCTGCCGGGGTTCCCAGGCGAACATCACGTGCGTTCTCGGTCCCTGGGGCATGGTTCCAGCGTGACAGCGCGTCGGCACACCTGAGGTAAGCTCTTGGCCAACCGTCTCACCCTGGCGTCACGCCGAGCGAGGACCCGATGCAGTCATCCCGGTCACTGACCAGAGTCCGGCTGCTCAGCATGGCGTCTGCCGTCGCTGCTGCTGCGGCCCTGACCGCCTGCGGGGGCGCGACTGGTCCGCCCGCCGCCGATCGGCCGAACGTGCTGTTCATCCCGGTGGACGACTTGCGCCCCGAACTGGGCACCTACGACCGTGATTATGTCAAGAGTCCGAACATCGACCGCCTCGCCGCCGGAGGGATCGTATTCGGGCGGGCGTACACGCAGTCGGCCCTCTGCAACCCTTCGCGGGCAAGCCTCCTGACGGGGTTGCGGCCGGATACGATCCGCGTTTGGGACCTCCAAACCGACTTCCGGACCACCTCGCCCGACGCGGTGACACTTCCTCAGCACTTCAGGAACAATGGCTACGCGGCCGTCGGGATTGGAAAGACGTTCCACAACACCCTGCCCGATGCCGCCTCCTGGGACGAGGACGCTCACCTCGACGGCTTCCCGTTCGACCCGGACGCGGTGTATTTCAGCGACGAGAACCTCGTGATCCAGGAGGCGCGCAGGCAGCAGATCACGAAGGAAGGCCGATCGTCCGCCTCCATCGACCGCTTCGGCCAGTGGTACCTGAAAGCCCAGGCGACCGAGGGCCCCGACGTCCCCGACAACCGGTACTACGACGGCGCGCAGACCGACTGGGCCATCGACCGGCTCGCGGCACTCAAGGCGGCCGGCCGGCCGTTCTTTCTCGCGGTCGGTTACTACCGCCCCCACCTGCCGTTCAACGCACCAAAGAAGTACTGGGACATGTACGACAGGCAGCGCATCCCGCTTGCTGAGAACCCGTTCGTGCCGAAGGGTGCCCCCTTGATGGCGCTCAACACCCTCAGGGAGCTCCGCGGCTATTCGGACTTCAAGGACGCGCCATCCCCGATCGACGGCACGCTGAACCAGGAGCAGTCGCGCCTGCTCAGGCACGGCTACCTGGCGTCGGTCAGCTATATCGACGCACAGATCGGCCGGCTGCTCGAGGCCCTCGACCGGCTCGACCTCGCTCGCAACACCATCGTCGTGCTCTGGGGCGACCACGGCTGGAAGCTCGGGGAGCACAACAGCTGGGCCAAGATGACGAACTACGAGATCGACACCCGCGCGCCGCTCATTGTCCGCGCGCCGGGGCGAGTGACTTCCGGCGTGGTGACGAACCGTCTGGTCGAGTTCGTCGACATCTACCCGACCGTGGCCGAGCTGGCTGGCCTGCCGGTCCCGCCTGCACTCGAAGGCGCGTCGCTGGTGCCGCTGATGGCCACGCCCGACAGGCCATGGAAGCAGGCGGTGTTCAGCCAGTTCCTCCGGGACGGCACGTGGATGGCGCCGGATGGCGTACCGTACATGGGCTACGCCATCCGCACGGAATCACACCGCTATGTCGAGTGGCGCCGCTGGCCGGGCGGGGAGCTGGCGGCCGTCGAGCTCTATGACGAGCGTGTGGATCCCCAGGAGAACGAGAACCTCGCCGCACGGCCCGAACACGCGGCCCTGCTGCGCGAGCTGGCCGCGGCCCTCGAAAAAGCGCGGAAGGACCCGAGGGCGTTCAATCCTCCCGCGCCCCGCAGCACTTCTTGACCTTCTTGCGGCTGCCGCAGGGGCAGCGGGTCGGGCCGGGAGGATGCGGCTTCGTCGCAGCGGACCGCCGCGGCGGCGGCTCACTCGTCGCCAGCTTCGGGACGCGCAAAGGGAACAGGCATCACCAGCGGAACGCCGTGTTCGCCGCGGCGGCGGACAATCGATCCGCCAGGCCCTGCGCCACCCGCTGGTCCAGATACGGAATGTCCACCCGGTGCGAGAACTCGCCGGCGCCGGCCGTGTCGACCTTCACGCGCGCCATGGCGGCGCGGCGGTCGAACGGGGACTGGTGCATCGCCACCACCTGGATCTTGTTGATGCGCGCCACGGTGACCTGCCGCCAGATCCAGCCGCTCTTCATCAGCACGACCTCGTCGCCCTCGACCCAGCCGAGATGCTGCACGTACATGTGCGTGGACAGGGTCAGCCACGGCAGCAGCACCAGCAGCACGCCGGACGCGACCCAGCCGTTGGCGGTGGCCAGGAGCAACGTGAGCACGGTGAGGAAGACCCACACCTTCTTCATGGCCCGCCGGAAGGCGCGGGGATGCACGCGCTGCCAGGTGACGGCCCCGTAGTCGAACCCCGGCAACACCTGCTGCAGCAACGGCGGCAACGCCTCCACGCGGATGAGCGGCGCCAGCCACTCCCGCATGGGCGCGGCGCTGCCCTCGCCGGCGCCGCCCGCGGTTTCCACCCGCACCGAGGCGCGGCCCAGCCAGCGGTGCAACAGACCGGTGCGGATGTTGATGGTCTGCACCCGCCGGATCGGCACCGTGGCCGACACCCGGGTGATGAGTCCGTACTGGGTGCGGAGATCCTCGTCCATGCGCGTGAGCCGGAAGCCGTAGAGCCGAGCCAGCGCCCACCCCATCGAAACGAGGCGCACGACGACCAGAAACGCCACGATGCCCGCCAGCGCCATCCACAACGGCGCCAACGGCAGCGGCCCATCGCCAAACACGGCCCGGAACAGGTCGCGAAAGAAACCGCGGCCCAGCGGGCCGTCGGCGGCGTAGCGGCCCAGCAAACGGTCGAGCCAGCCGGTCTCCCAACCCGCGCCGAAGGCGGCGCCGATGACGACCATGCCCTTGTTCTCGAGGAAGCCGAACAGCAACAGCTCTCTCAGGTTCAGATGCAGAAGCGCCGTGGGGACGGGGTGCGCTGGAGGCCCAGGGTGCTCGGGGTGCTCGGGGTGCTCAGAGTGCTCAGCGGGCACAGGGGGCGCGGCGTGTTCGGCGTGCGCGGGGCGTGAGCTGAACACCCGGCTTCGAATCTCGTCGAAGGCCGCGCGCGGGAGGACGCTCAGGCGGGCTTCTTCTTCCTTGCCGCCGCCCGTCTCGACGCGGACCTCGACGACGGAGAAGAGGCGGTGGAAGGCGTTCTGGACGGCGTCCACGTTCTGGATCCGCGCATAGGGGACGTGCCGCTCGTGGCGAAACAACAGGCCCCAGCGAATCACGAGCTCGCGCTCGTCGCAGCGCCAGCGAAACGTCAGGTAGCGGGTCACCGACACGGCCGCGGCGGGCACGAACAGGATCGGCAGCCATACCTCCCAACCCTCCGGTATGGCGCCGAACATGCCGCCCGGGCCGCCGCTGGACCGCGAAACGCCGAAGATCAGCAGCACGGCAGGCAGCGCGAAGTTCCTGGCGTGCCGCGCCAGGTCGAAGAGCAGCGTGGCCGGGTGCAGCCGATGCTCAGACGGCATCGCCCGCGCCCGACGGCAGGAGGTGCTCGCGGATAGCGAGCGCGCGGCCGTGCTCGAGGCCGGCGAGCGCCACCCTGGCGTGGTTCGTGCCGGCCGTGTAGATCACCAGCGTCCCGAGCTCGAAGCGCCGCTCGATCGGCCCCTGCGTGACGTCGATGTGCTGCACGCGCGACTTCGGTACGTTGATGACGACGCGCCAGTAGACGCCGCGGCGGATCTCGATGCCCTGCCCGTCCACGCGATAGCAGGTGCGCGCGTAGACGCGCGCGGGCCAGCGGAAGGCGTGCCAGGCGCCGAGCCCGACAGCGACCGCCCACAGCAGCGGGAGGCCGATCCGCGTCTGGACGGCTAGCGAATCACCCGCCAGCATGCCGATGAGCAGGCCCGCGAACGACCAGAAGGCGATGACGACCAGCGCGATGGCGCCGGTCGCCCGTTCCAGGGGGATCACGCGCGGGTCGAGCTGGTGATCCTGGCCGTCAGCGACATCGCACACCGGGCCATTCTACTCGCTGGAGTCCCAGGCGTGCCTGGTCCGTTGGTACTCTCTCAAGGCCCTTCCAATCTATAATCCGTTGCGCTCGCCTCCGCGGACGTCCCCGTCGTTGGAGGATCGGCGAACGCGGTCTGGAGTCATGCTCAATCCCGGGGTCCATATGTTTCGAAAACTCATGCTGTCCGTTGTCCTGTGCCTCGGCGTCGTCGGGGTGTCCGCGCAGGTTGCGCCTCCAGCTGCGGAGGACCTGAACACCGCCTTCAAGCCGGTGCAGTGGCGTTCGATTGGGCCATTCCGCGGCGGGCGGTCCGTGTCGGTGACCGGCGTGGCCGGCGACCCGAAGACCTACTACATGGGCACGACCGGTGGCGGGCTGTGGAAGACCGGCAACATGGGCCTCACGTGGCGGAACGTCTCGGACGGTCACTTCAAGACCGGCTCCGTGGGGGCCGTCGCCGTGGCCGAGAGCGATCCGAACGTCGTGTATGTCGGCATGGGCGAACACGCGCCCCGGGGAGTGATGACGCACCACGGAGACGGTGTGTACCGGTCCAC
>JAWOGY010000196.1:0-13793 GCA_046496425.1 Vicinamibacterales bacterium | reverse complement strand
CCGAGGTCTGGTTCGATGGTGCGAATGGCGAGGGGCCGAACGGCAAACGCCAAATCTACGACTGGCCGTCGTACTACCGCGTGGTGCGGGAACTCCAGCCCGGCGCGGTCATTTTCGGAATGGCGCCGGACGTGCGCTGGGTGGGCACCGAGTCGGGGTACGGCCGCGAGACCGAATGGAGCGTCGTGCCGCTCACGCTGCGTGAGGGCGCAGCGTTGCGCCGCGATTCCCCGCATCCGCTCGACGATGCCTTCGTGCCGGGCGACCTGACCGCGAAGGACCTCGGCAGCCGGGAGGCGATCCGGTCGGCGTCCGTGCTCGCGTGGTACCCGGCGGAGACGGACGTCTCCATCAGGCCCGGCTGGTTCTACCACCCGAAGCAGGACGCCCAGGTCAAGTCGCCGGCGAAACTGGTCGACATCTACTTCAGCTCCGTCGGCCGCAACGGGCTCCTGCTGCTCAACGTGCCGCCGGACACGCGCGGGCGCATCGCCGATGCCGATGCGGAGAGCCTCCAGGGCATGCGCGCGGCGCTCGACCGCACGTTCGCCTCGGCCGCGGCCGAGGCCCGGCCGCCGCAGCAGGCGACCGCGGACGGTGCGCCGGCCCGGTACGAGGTGCCCATCGCCGCCGGCCGTCGGTTCGACGTCGCGCTCCTGCAGGAGGACATCCGGCAGGGCCAGCGCGTCGAGGCCTTCACGCTCGAAGTCTGCGCGGCCGGCGCCTGCCGCGCATTCGCGCAGGGCACGACGATCGGCTACAAACGCCTCCTGCGCTTCCCGGAGGTGCGGATCGACCCGGCGCATCGAGACGCCCGCCTCCGGCTGACCATCGTGCAGACGCGCGGCACCCCTTCCGTGTCCGCCGTCAGCCTGCATATGATGGGCGTGATCGAGCCGCGTGACGTCGCCGTCGCCCTCGGGGCAGGCGCGCCGGCCCCGTCCGGCCAGGGGGCGACCCGTCGCTTCATGCTGGGGACCGACGACTTCCTGCTCGACGGGTCGCCGTTCCAGATCATCGGGTGCGAAATCCACCCGGCCCGCATCCCCGCCGAGTACTGGGCCCACCGGATCAGGATGGCGAAGGCGATGGGCTGCAACACCATCGGCGCGTACCTGTTCTGGAACTACCACGAGACGTCCGAGGGCGCGTTCGACTTCACGACCGGCAATCGCGACGTCGCCAGGTTCGTCCGGCTGGCGCAGGATGAGGGCCTCTGGGTGCTGCTCAGGCCGGGCCCGTACGTGTGCGCGGAATGGGATTTCGGGGGCATCCCGGTCTACCTGCTTCGCTACCCGGACCTCAAGGTGCGCTGCATGAACCCGCAGTACATGCAGGCGGCCGAGCGATATCTCCGGCGCCTCGCGGCAGTGGTGCAGCCGCTGATGGCCGCAAACGGCGGCCCCATCGTCATGGTCCAGATCGAGAACGAGTACGGCAGCTACGGCAACGACCGCGCCTATATGGAGCGGTTGAGAGAGGTGTGGGTGAAGGCCGGGATCGACGGCCCGTTCTACACCGCCGACGGCCCCACGCCGTACATGCTGGAAGCCGGGCACCTCGCAGGCGCGGCGGTCGGCCTCGACTCGGGCTCGGAAGAACGGCACTGGGAGCTGGCGCGATCGATGGTGCCCGGCGTTCCCGTGTTTTCTTCCGAAACGTATCCGGGCTGGCTGACGCATTGGGGCGAGGCCTGGGCGCGGCCAAGCCTCGACGGCCTGCTGAAGGAAGTGACGTTCCTGCTCGCCAACCGGAAGTCGTTCAACTTCTACGTCGCCCACGGCGGAACCAACTTCGGCTTCACGGCCGGCGCGAACTCCGGAGGCAAGGGCTACGAGCCCGACCTCACGAGCTACGACTACGACGCGCCGATCAACGAACAGGGCGGGCCGACGGCGAAGTACCACGCCTTGCGGACGCTCATCGGGTCCTACCTCCCCGCCGGGGCATCGCTCCCGCCGATCCCGGCCCCGGTCCCGTCTGTCGCCGTGCCCGAGTTTGCGATGCGCCCCCATGCGTCGCTCTGGAGCCATCTGCCGAAGCCGGTCTCGTCGGTCCAGCCTCAGCCGTTCGAGGCCTACGGCCAGAACCAGGGTCTCGTCCTCTACCGGACGACGCTGGTGGGCCGGAAGTCGGGGCGCCTCGTCATCACCGAGCTCCACGACTACGCGAACGTCTTCGTCGATGGCCAGCTCATCGGGACCCTCGACAGGCGACTCGGTGAAAAGAGCATCGATCTGCCGCGGAACGATAATCCGATGCCCGTCCTCGACATCCTCGTCGAGGGCATGGGGCACATCAACTTCGCGCAGGAGATGATCGACCGCAAGGGCATTACCGACCGCGTCACGCTGCAGGGCATGACGCTGATGAACTGGGAGGTGTTCCTGCTGCCGCTCGCCGACGCGTGGGTGTCGGCGCTGCCGGAGGGCGCCATCGACCCGCGCCCGGGCACGTTTTTCCGCGGGTCGTTCACGCTCGGCAGGCCCGCCGATACGTTCATCGATATGACCGGCTACCGGAAGGGCGTCGTCTGGGTGAACGGGCACAACCTCGGGCGCTACTGGGACATCGGGCCCCAGAAGCGGCTCTTCTGCCCCGCGCCCTGGCTGAAGGCCGGCGCGAACGAGGTCGTCTTGTTCGACCTTCACCAGGTCGTGGCGGCCCCGCTGAGGGGCGTCCCGGCGCTCGAGTGACGCCCGTGCACGGCGCGCCGATCACCCGCACGCACTGGGGATTGGTGCTGCTGCTCGCCGCGACGGCCACCGCGGCCTATCTCTGCCGCGTGAACATCTCGGTCGCCGGCGTGCTGGTGATGCAGGAGTACGGGCTCACGCAGACCCAGATGGGCCGCGTGTTCAGCGCGTTTCTCGCTGGCTACACGCTCTTCATGCTCCCCGGAGGCGTCCTGGCCGACACGTGGGGCGCGAAGCGCACGCTTGCGGTGCTGGCGTGGGGCTGGGTCGCCGTCACGGTGCTGCAGGCCGCCGTGCCTGCTGGATCTGCCGCGGGCTCGACGCTCGGCGTGGTCGGCCTGCTCGTGGCGCTGCGCTTCGTGATGGGCGTCCTCGCCGCCCCAACGTACCCGGCCGCGCTGGAAGGCGCGTCGCGCTGGAGCGCACCTGCCGCGCTCGGCCGGGCCAACGGCCTCGTCATCGGGTCGGTCGGTCTGGGCTCGGCCATCGCGCCGCCGTTCATCACCGCCGTGATGGTGCCGTGGGGATGGCGCGCCGCGATGGTGGCGTCGGCCATCCCGGCGCTCGCGCTCGCAGCGGTCTGGCTCCTCGTCAGGGAGCCCGCCGGGGCCGCCAGGGTCGTAAGGGACCGCGCGGAGGCGCCTCGCGCCGGCACGGAAGAGCGGGGGCGCGAGTCCCACCTCCGGGTGGTCGCCCGCCTGCTGAAAGCGCCGGGATTCGCCCTGCTCACCCTGAGCTACACGCTCCAGGGCTACGTCGGCTACATCTTCATCTTCTGGTTCTATCTGTATCTCGTCCAGGTCCGGCACTTCAGCCTGGTCGAGGGCGCACTCATCAGCAGCCTGCCGTGGGTGCTCTCGGCGGTTTCGATTCCTCTGGGCGGGGTCATCTCGGACCGCCTCGTGCAGGGCAGGCTCGGACCCGTCTGGGGCCGCAGGCTGATTCCCATCGTCGGGATGGGCGGCGCCGGCGTCTTCATTTCGATCGGCGCGCACACGACAGAGGCCTGGCTGGCCGCGTTGTCGCTGGCGGTCGCTACGGCTCTCGTCCTCAGCGTCGAGAGCCCGTTCTGGACGACGGTCGCGGGACTGGCAGGCACGCGCAGCGGCACCGGCGGCGCCATCATGAACACGGGATGCAACATCGGGGGCGTCGTGTCGCCGATGCTCACGCCGATGCTTGGGGAGATGTTCGGGTGGGAACCGGCGCTGCACCTCGCCGCCGGCCTGTCGGTGCTCGCCGCGCTGGCCTGGTTCTGGATCAGGCCCGCGGAGTAGAGACAGACCTGAGGGCGCGGACGCCAGACCCTTCCAGGACTCCCCTTGCCGCGACCTCCGTTGCACAATCGCCGCACACACGCCGGCGGTCCGACGACGAGTTGATGGGGCCCGCTACGATATTGGGGGCCTTGTCGCGTTGGTGTCGGAGAGGAGGGGCAGGATCTTCTCGAGCGAGACGATCAGCGGCGGCAGATCCTGCGTGACCACCTGCCAGACAATGTCTTCATCGACGCCTAGATAGTCGTGCACCACCTTGTGGCGCATGCCGACGATTTCCTGCCACGGAACCTCGGGGTGCTGCGCGCTGAACTCGGGGGAAACCCGACGTGCGGCTTCGCCGATGACTTGAATCAGATGGGTCAGCGCGAGGCGCAGGTTCTCGTCAGCTTCGAAGGCGTCGAGCGAGCGGCCGCTCACCTTGCCAACGGCCTTCCTCGCCATGTCGAGCATGTGTCCGACATACGCGAGATCACGCGGCGACATACAGTGGCTCAGCGGTGCTCAGGACATGGTCTCGAATGCGCGGGCTCAAGAACTTCGAAGTGACCAAGTCAACCGGTCGCCCGTGCAGAAGCTCCGAGAACTCGCGTTCGATCGTCACGAAGCGCAGCCCGGGAACATGACCGGGCAGGAACTCCACGAGGACGTCCACGTCGCTTTCGGGCCGGAAGTCCTCCCGCAACACGGATCCGAACAGCGCGAGGCGCGCGATGTGATGCCGTCTGCAGAACGCCGAGACCGCTTCCGGATCGATTGGCAGGTTGTGATTCATCGCACGGCCTCTGACTCCCATGATAGCTCACACGGGCGTCGGGTGCGGGTCGGCCTGGCGACTCCTGGCCGCCCTCTTGCGTAATCTCCATTCCTTCGCCATCGCCCGACGGGCTCGCTGAGCGAGGCCCAGGGTCCCCTCCTTACCTGCGCAGTGCCACGATCACGCAATTGGCAGGCGCGCCGGTGGCTGACGCCAGAGAGCCTGCCACCGCCAGTTCCACCTTCTGAACGCCTGCCGCGCCGAAAATCTGCCGGATCGCGTCCAGCAAGCGCACGTCGGTTGCGCTGAGGGTCACAGGATTATCGGGGTAGTCTCTGGGCACCGACACCCGGCAACCCGTCCCTGCGTCTTTGGCGACAATCATGACTGCGGACCTCAACGGCTGGTTCTCCAGGCGGACGAACGGGATGACCCCATTGACGGCATCGAGGAACATCTCCCCGCGCAGATCGGCCTCCGTTCCAGGCGACTTACGCACCTCGTTCGGCTCCACGATGAGCTGACCGGCCTCAACCCTCCACCGGCATCCGAGGCTCTCACACGCGGCGTTCAACAGCGTTCGGATGCTGACGTTGTTCAACTCCAACGACATTCTTCCAGGCATTCGCGAATCGACCGACACGCCGAGACCCAGCGACTTGGCTGCGGTATCGAAGACGTTGGCAGCCGGGGTCTGCCGGAAGGCAAAGCTGCCGATGGAGTCAAGCGTCAGTGGCTGCGCGTTAGCGCGCGGTGCCACGACGAACAGCGCGACTGACAGCAGAGAGCACAGTCGTCGTCTCATGGCCGTTTCCTTTCGACAACGTAGTAATTGGGTTGTGGACGATCCGGGACTGTGCCGGGCTCGGACGGGAGCACCCAGACCTTGCCCTGGGCGCGTACGAGGACCACGTTCCCGCTCGTCTCGATGGTAAACGGCACGTCTGCCGCAACCGAAGGCGCATTCCACAACGTCAGCACGAGAAGAGCCACCAGCGCCATCAGGGCCACCGACACCGCCGCCACGGGCGCCCTGCGTCGGCGGCCACCCCCGCCCGCGGCCCGGCGCCTCACCCGCTCAATGACGGCCGCCTCTGGCTGCAGCCAGTCGCGAACACGTCTATCAAGCTCGGCCTCATCGTGCATTGTCCACCTCCAGCATCGCGGCGAGGTGCTTCCGGGCTCTCAGCACCCGCATCTTCACGGCAGACACCGAAACGCCCAGCGCGGCGGCCGCCCGAGCACAATCAAGGTCGGCGGCCACCACCAGCAGCAACGCCTCGCGTTCCCGGCGCGACAGTCGCCGAATCGCCGCGAGGACCCGGTCTCGCTCGCTTCGCCCAATAACCTGCCGCTCCGGAGTTGGGCGTCCATCCTGATGGTGGAACAGGAGGTCCAGCGGCACACGCAGCCGCTGTCGAATCGCGCCGCGCACCACCCCTCGACGTGCGATTGCGAACACGTACGCTTCAGGGCATTCCGGCGGTCCGCGACGCCGCCAGTGCTGCACCAGCGCCGTCAGGCTCTCCTGTGCGATCTCCTCGGCCAGATCCCCGTCTCCGGTACGAGCGCGAAGGTACCGGAGGAGCCGAGGCGTCAGATCGTGGAGGACGCTGTCGAGGTCCACGGAGGTAAGGTACCTGCGGGGGTATGGGGGTCACATTTCTCGAAGTCGTCCTCGGCCACCAACCGACCCCAGGGCGAGCAGCGGCCGGTCCGCTCAGGCCTCAGGGCTCCAGGCGCCAGGGTGTGACCGTCAGCGACAGGCGCCGCCCGTTCCTGATGACCTCCGCCGGCGTGTGGTGGCCGATCCGATCACCGCCGAGCAGGGCGAACAACGACGGCGGGTCGGGCACGGGCTGGCCCGCCAGGCTCACGATGATGTCGCCGGACTTCAGCACCTGGCCGCGCTGGCGCAGCAGGCGGACGACCTCCAGGCCGGCCATCTCGCGGCCCGCCACCACGAGGCTGCGCTTCGCGACCGACACGCCGAGCGTCGCCCGCTCCACCCTCCCGGCGCCGAGCAACTGCGGCACGACGGCCCTCACGGTGTCGGCGGGAATGGCCAATCCGATGTACGGCGACTCGGTGTCGAGCAGCGTGGTGATCCCGATGACGCGACCCGCGACGTCCACCAGCGGGCCGCCCGAGTTGCCCTCGTGAATGTCGCAGTCTGTCTGGAGCAGGTCGTAGTGCGGCCGGCCTGGCCCGGCGCTCGCGGTCCGTGCCAAGCCGCTCACGACGCCGATGGTCACCGACTCGGGATAGCGCCCGAGCGGGTTGCCGACGGCCAGGCACAACTCCCCCGTCCGCACGCGCGACCGCCGCAGCGTCAGGGCGTGCGGCCACTTGCCGTCGAGTGTGAGCACGGCGATGTCGGCGATCCGGTCGACGCCCACCACACCCGCCAGCGCCTTGGCGCCGCCGTGCAGCGTGATCGTAATCGGCGGCTGCACGTCCGAGATCACGTGATGGTTGGTGACGATGTGCCCGCGGGTGTCGAGAAAGAACCCGGAGCCGCTGCTGCCCCCGTCGGAGGTCGCCCCTGACACCGCCACCGTCGCGCGGAGCACGCGCCCGGTCAAGTCGGCGATCTCGCGGCTGAAACGCGAGAGCAGGCGGGAGGCCGGCCGCACAGGTCCGCCCCTACGCATCCACCGCCTCGTCATCCGCGTCGGCGCGCGCGGTCTTGCCGCCCAGCTTGCGGGCCAGCATCGTGTCGAGCCGGTCGGCCGCCTCGCCGAAGCGATGGCACGCATCGGTGAACTGGCGGGCGTCCAGCGTGTCGGCGGGCACTTCCCACGCGGCAATCACGAGGCGTTCGAAGCGAAAGATCCGCATCCCCAGCTCCGCCGCGTTCAGGTCGTTGAGCGCCTCGAGCACCCGGGCCTTCTTCCGGATGCCCGTCACGAGCACCGCCGAGAACTGCAGCAGCGGCATGGGCGCGTCGAGCAGGCGCAGCGTGACCTCGGCGCTGCCGTGCGGGAACGTATACTCCCCGTCGCCATCCGGCGACACGCGCTCGATTTCGAGCATCGCCGCCAGGTTCTTCTCGATGAAGGGACGGAGAACGTCGATACGCGACATGCAGCCTCCGGGGGACGGGCCCGGCCGCGCCGGCCGTGCCAACAGTCTACGCCAGTCTCCCCGGCCGGCGTACAGACCGACGGCCCGGCGGGACGGCGGCCAGAGCGCGCCCCGCCGGGCCGCTTGTCTCCTACTTCAACGAGACGACGTGCACCGTGCCGTCGCCGTATTTCTTGGCCAGGCCGTCGATGGTCCGGCCGCCGAACCTCGCCGCCATCTCGTCGATGGTCGCCTGGTTCGGCAGCAACTTGCCCGCCCCGGCCTTGCACTCCTCGATGTTGCCGGCCACCATGATGACGAGCTTGTCCGGGCGCAGGTATTTCTGCGCGACGCGCTTGACGTCCGCCAGAGTCACCTCCGCGTAGCGGGCTTCATAGGTCTCGTAGAAGTCGCGGGGCCGCCCCTCGAGCTCGAGCGACGCGAAGTTGCGCAGGTTGCCCGCGACGTTGGAGAACATCGCGGGGAACGCGCTGAGCCTCGCGGCCTTCGCGAACCGGACGTCCGTTTCGCTGATCTCGCCCGCCCGCATCCGCTCGATTTCGTTCAGCATCAGCTGGGCCGCGAAGACCACCGTTTCGTTCTTGGTCTGGCAGAAGGCCTGAATCGTCCCGGGATAGTGGACCGCCGCCTGGACCGACGAGTTCGCCGTGTAGGCCAGCCCGTTGTCGGTGCGGACGATCTTCGTGATTCGCGAGGAGAACGAACCGCCGCCCAGCGTGTAGTTCATCAGGTCGACGGCCGGATAGTCGGGGTCGTCGCGGGTCAGCCCGATGTGGCCGATCTGGATGATGCCCTGGTTCGGCGTGATGCCCTGAGGCTGCACCATGTAGACGCCCGGCCTGGTGGCCTGCTCGGGCTTCGGCCACGGCGGGACGGCCTTGTCGGCGTTCCGCCATTTGCCGAAGGTGGCCTCGAGCTTCTGCAGCATCTCGGCCTTCGTGAAGTCGCCCGACACGACGAGAATGGCGTTGTTCGCGCCCCAGTACTTCCTGTGCCAGTCCACCAGGTCGTCCCGGGTAATGCCGTTGACGGTCGCTTCGGTCGGCTGCGCGACAATCGGCGACGCGTCGCCGTACACGAGCCGCTGGAACGTCCGGCTGGCGACCGTGCTGATGTTCCGGTTCCGGTTGCGGATGCCGGGCATCATCCCCTGCTTCTCGCGCTGCAGCCGGTCCTCGGGGAACGCCGGGTTGTTCAGCAGGTCGAGCCAGATCTTCAGCCCTTCGTCGACGTGGCGGATGTGCAGCGCCAGCGACGTCGCGCTCACGTTCCCGGCCAGGAAGTCCATCCGCTCGTTGATCTGGTCGGCGGTCATCGTGGTCGTGCCGCCGGAGCGCGCGATCGAGCCGGTGAGGCTCTCGACGCCCAGCTTGTCCATCGGCTCGAGGAACGAGCGCCCCCCTCCGCCGGCGGCGCCGCCGGTTTGCGGCGCTCCGGTCAACTCGGCGCCGCGGCCCCGGCCCATCCCCCCGCCGCCGCCACCCGAGATGACGGGCGAGAGCAGCGTGGCCTCGAACCAGGGGATTTCGTGGTCCTCGGCGATGTACACGACGAGGCCATTCGACAGGATCGTCCGGAAGTCAGCCGCCTTCGGTGGCTTGAAGTCGAGGGGCGGGTACTTGAACTGGTCGGGCCGCGGCCCCTTGGCCGCCTGCCCGGCCTGGGCGGCCGGCCTGGTGGATGCGGTCTGCGCCAGCAGGGAGTGCGACGCGATGAGGCCCCCCAGTGCGCCGACCAGCAGCATCGCCGACAGTCGTTTCAGCATGGTCATGGTCCTTTCCTCGGTGCGGGGTCCTACCGCTCGCGGTGCATCACGCCGGTGACGCTGTTCTCGCGCACGAGGTACGTCTTCGCGACGCGCATCATGTCGGCGGGGGTCACGGCCATTCGCGCCTTGTACTCGTCCTCGATGTGCTGCCACCGGTACGCCACCTCCGTGCGGGCCAGCGTGCCGGCGATCCCGGTCCCCGCCAGGCTCTGGAGGTACGAGGCCTCGACGGAGTTCTTGATGCGCTGCAGCAGCTGCGGGTCGGCGGGCGTCGTCTTGACGTCGTCGATGTACATCCACAACTCCTGCTCGAGTGTCTCCAGCGGCACGGCGGTCGTTTCGGCCGGCGTCTCCCGCGCGCCGGCGGACACGCGGAAGGCCCCGTCGTACATCTGCGCCTGGCCGCTCGCGCTCACCATCGTGGCGTGGGGCATCTTGCCGTTCACCAGGTCGAGGTACATCTTGCCGGTGCGCGCGCTCATCACCCGACCCAGCACGTAGAGCGCTGGCGCGTCGTCGTGCCACATCGGCGGAATGTGGAACATGATCGTGACGCTGGGCGCGGTCGCGGCACGGCCGATCACCCGCTTTTCGATGTACGGGACCTTGAAGTTCGGGCCATTCGTCCGGCGGTAGTACTCCACCGACGGCTCCTCGGTGCGGACCCGCGGGGAGGGCCCCTTCGACCTGATGGCCCCGAAATACTTCGTGATGAGCGGCATCACCGTCTTCTCGTCGACGTCGCCGGCGAGCACGAGCACCGCGTTGTCCGGCCGGTAGTACTTCTCCCGGTACTCGATCATCTCCTGCTTGGTCACCCGGCTGATGTCGGACATCCAGCCGACCACCGGGTTGGCGTACGGGCTCGCCGCGTAGAAGGTCGCGTTCAGCTGTTCTCGGAAGAAGGAGCCGGGGCTGTTCTCGCTCATCCGGCGTTCCTCGGTGATGACGTCACGCTCGGAGTAGAACTCGCGGAACACGGGGTTCGCCATCCGGTCGGCTTCGAGAGCGAGGTACAGCTCGATCTTGTTCTTCGGGAGCGTGACGTAGTACTGCGTCATCTCCGATCCGGTCGAGGCGTTCAGCCCGGTGCCGCCCGCCTCCTGGTACGCGCTCCAGATCTCCTCGCTGACGATGGTCTCGGCCTTCTGCCTGTTGAGCAGATCGCTCATCTGCCGTTTCCACTCGACGACCTTCGCCTCGTCGCGGCCTTTGACCTTGGCGTCCTCCGCCGCGATTTGTGCCGCCAGCGCGTCGATCTGACGGTCGAACTCCAAATCCTTCTGGAGCGTTCCCGGCTTGATGCCCATGGAATACGTGCCCTTGAACATCATGTGCTCGTGGAAGTGCGAAATGCCGGTGATGCCCGGCGGCTCGTTCACCGCGCCGACGCGGTAGGCCAGGATGCACCGGATGAGCGGCGCCTCGGGGCGCTTGACCATCAGCACCTTGAGGCCGTTCGGCAGCGTCCGCTCGATCACCTGGCTGGTGAGGCTCACCTGCTGCGCGTGCGTCGGGACGAACCAGACGGCCGCGATCAGGATGAGGCCGAGACAGACGAAGTGTCGATGTCTCATGTCCGCAACTCCGTGAAGGGATGACGAAGGGTTGCCGTCTCGGGGGCGAGGGCGGCCCAGAATAGCACAGGCGGCCGGGCCGCAAGCGGGTATGCTGTCCTCATGCCCTTCTCGAAATTCCCGCTCCATGCCGACCTCCTTCGCGGGGTCAAGGAACTGGGCTTCCAGCGCCCGACGCCGATTCAGGAGCAGGCGATCCCGCCGGCTGCCGCCGGTAAAGACCTCCTGGCCTGCGCGATGACGGGCAGCGGCAAGACCGCCGCGTTCCTGCTGCCCATCCTCCACCGGGTGATGACCAAGCCGCGGGGCACGACACGCGCGCTCGTCCTGACGCCGACGCGCGAGTTGGCCGCCCAGATCGTGGCGCACCTCGAGGAACTCGCCGTGCACACGCCGGTCACCGGCGCGGCAGTGTACGGCGGCGTCGGCATGGGGCCCCAGGAGCACGCGTTCCGCAGCCGCGTCGATGTCATTGTCGCCACGCCGGGCCGGCTGCTCGATCACCTGCGCTTTCCCTACGCGCGCTTCACCGGGCTCGAAGTCCTCGTGCTCGACGAAGCCGACCGGATGCTCGACATGGGCTTCCTGCCGGACATCCGCCGCGTGCTCCGGCAGCTTCCCGCAAAGCGCCAGACGCTGTTTTTCAGCGCCACGATGCCGAAGGAGATCGCCACGCTCGCGCGGGAGATGCTCCGCGACCCGGTCACGATCAACCTGGAGCGGAAGTCGGCACCCGCCGTCGGCATTACGCAGGCGGTCTACCCCGTCGGCCGGGAGCTCAAGTCGGCGCTCCTCGCCGAACTGGTGAAACGCGACATCGTCGCCGATGCCATCGTCTTCACGCGGACGAAGCACCGCGCCAACCGGCTCGCGGAGTACCTCGAGCGCCAAGGCATCTCGACGGCGAAGATCCACGGCAATCGCAGCCAGAGCCAGCGGACAGCGGCCCTCCAGGGATTCAAGGAGGGCCAGTGGCGGATCCTCGTCGCCACCGACATCGTCGCCCGCGGCATCGACGTCGAAGAACTCGGGCACGTCATCAACTTCGACGTGCCGCAGGAACCCGACGCCTACATCCATCGCGTCGGGCGCACCGCCCGGGCGGAGATGACCGGCGACGCCTTCACGCTCGTGTCGCCGGACGAGGAACAGGATCTGCGCGCGATCGAGCGCGCCATCGGCAAGGCCCTGCCGCGTGTGACGCTGCCGGAGTTCGATTACGCGAAGCGGACCGACGAGCGCCTCGAGATTCCCGTGCGGGAGCGCCTGGCGGCCGCCAGGGCGGCCCGGCGGCCGCGCCGCGACCACCCGGGAGGCCCGTCGGGCCAGGCGGCAGGCCGCGGAGGCCCGTCGCAGCGTCCGGACGGCCAGCAGCGCAAGGCCGAGCGGTTCCGGAGCATCCTCGACCGCCACGCGCCAGCCGCCCCGGGGCCGCGACGCGGACCATCCGGACGTCCGGGCCCCGGCCGCCGGCGGGGTTAGAGGAGCCGGCCGGCGATGGCCTGGTGCCCGGTCACGGCCGTCATCGCCTGCACCACCCAGCCGTCCCGGCTGGCCGCGGCCAGCCGGCAGTGGGCGATCTTCTTCTCGGCGAGCAGGGTGTCGACGAGCTGGTCGATCGAACGCACGAAGAACTCATCCGTGTCGCGCACGCCGTCCTCGGCGGCGGGGGCCACCATGGGCACCTTGATCAGGATGTCGTACGACTTCATCCAGTGGTCCACGAAGCGCTCGATGGGCTTCTGCCGGCCGCACGACAGCACCATGTAGGCGTAATTGTCGAGGACGCTCCGGTCGCAGACCACGATGTCGTGGGCGCTGGCGGACCGGATTTCCTCGGCGACCTGCGTCATGAGGATCCAGGTCTGCGCGTCGAGCGACGTCTGGCGGTTGATGGGCAGCGGCGACAGCCGCGCGACCTCCTTCACCATGTCCGCATTGAGCCCCTGACGCTTGAGGCCGGCCGTCACGTCGTAGCAGAGCGTGGTCTTCCCGGTGCCGTGCGTGCCGATGAACGCCAGTTTCATGCGACGGGCGTCTTCATCCAGGGCGCGGTGTTGTGGAAGTTGGTCACCACGCCGCCCGGGGGCACCAGCGCATCGCAGGCGTAGCGCTCGTCGGGCGACAACGACCAGTCGAGAACCGGCAGGAGCTCGGCCAGCTGTTCCTCCGTCCTCGGGCCCACGATCGGCGAGGTGATGCCTGGCTGGTCCTTGCACCAGAGCAGGGCGAGCTGGCCCGGTGTCCGGCCGCGGGAGCGGGCCAGTTCGGCAACGGCGCGGCCCACTTCAAGGCCCCGGGGTGTCACGCGGTCCGCGTAGATGTTCGCCTGTCCGGGCTGTCGGATCGCACGCGAGTCGGGCGGCAGCGGGCCCTCCGCCGGGTACCGGCCGGCCAGCACTCCCTGGGCGAGCGGCGCCCACGGCAGAATGGCGAGCCCGTGACGCTCGGCGAGAGGCACCAGCTCGTTTTCGATCCGGCGATCGAGGAGGTTGTAGGGCGGCTGCTCGCTGACGTAGCGGGCCAGCCCCAAACGCTCGCTGACGGCGAGCGCCTCCATCACCATCCACGCCGGGTGGGTCGAGCAGCCGATGTAGCGCACCTTGCCCTGCTTCACCAGATCGTCAAAGG
>JAWOGY010000184.1:0-23035 GCA_046496425.1 Vicinamibacterales bacterium | reverse complement strand
CCGCCGGCGGCGGCCGCCTCGGACCCGATCAGTCCTGCATCCGCGCCGCCGGCCGCGCCAGTCGCGCCGTCCGGAACTGCCCCGCCTCCCGCCGCGCGATCCGCCGCGCCTGCCCCGGCGGCTCCCGCACCGCCTTCGGCCAACGACCGCGGCGGCTTCTCGATGGCCAGACAGCTCGGCCTGCGCGTCGGGCGCATTGTCATCGACGCAGGCCACGGAGGCCGCGACCCCGGCGCGCAGGGCCCGGGCTACACCGAGGCGCAGCTGACGCTGGACGTCGCCCTGCGGCTCGAGAAGCTCCTCGCGAAGGAACCGGGCGTGGAGGTCGTGCTGACGCGTCGCACCGACGAGTACGTGGCGCTGCAGGAGCGCACGGCCATCGCCAACCGCGAGGGCGCCGACCTGTTCTTGTCGATCCACGCCAACGCCAGCCGCAACCGCACCGCGCGCGGCGTAGAGAGCTACCTGCTGAACTTCGCCTCGACACCGGACGCCGCCGCGGTCGCCGCCCGCGAGAACGCGTCGTCCACCCTGACGATGAGCCATCTGAACGACCTGGTGAAGCAGATCGCCCTCAACAGCAAGCTCGACGAGTCGCGCGACCTGGCACGCCAGGTCCAGACCGCGATGGTGCGCAAGCTCCGGCCCTCGAACCAGCAACTGAAGGATCTCGGCGTGAAGCAGGCGCCGTTTGTCGTCCTCGTCGGGGCCTCGATGCCGAGCGTGCTCGTCGAGGTGTCGTTCCTCAGCCACAAACAGGAAGGGCGGCTGCTTGGCACCAGCGCCTACCGCCAGCGGATCGCGGAAGCACTCCTGGACGGAGTCCGCCGCTACCTGCGCACGCTGAAACGGGCCACCACCGACACCGCGGACGGCCTCACGCAGGACGGCTCCGGCCCGCCGGCGGGACTACAATAGCGCCAGGCCCATGTTTGGCATCCAGCCCGTCACGCCGATCATCGTGAAGGTGATCTCCGACCCGACGCCACAGGTCACCGTCGTCGACGTGCTCGTCGATGCCCTCGGCCTGACGGGGGTGATTGTCGCCGGGTCGTTCGTCCTCGGCGGCGTGTTCGGGATCCTGCTGATCGCCTACTCGCGGTGGAAGGCGGCGCGCACGGAGGGGGACGGGAACTCCGCGCATACGTCGCTCGATCTCTTCACCCCCGCCAAGTAGGTTGCGTCCGGCTGGAAAGAGCGCCGCCAGGCGCTAGGGCGGCGGCACGGGCCACTCGTCGAACGTGCAGGCCAGTTCGGCCAGCGTCCTGACGGCCACGCCTGTGGGCCCCTTGGGCTGCCACGGCTGGGCCTCTTCGGCCCAGGCCGTGTAGGCGATGTCGAGATGTGCCCAGGGCAGCCCGCCGGTGAACTCCTTCAGGAACATCGCGGCCGTGATGGAACCGGCCGGCCTCCCGCCGATGTTCGCCAGGTCGGCGATGTCGCTGCGGAGCTGCTCGCGATAGTCGTCAAACAGCGGCAGCGCCCACGCGCGGTCGCCCGCGCGATTGGCCGTCCGGCCCACGAGGGAGACCCATGCCTCGGGGCTGCCGAACAGGCCGGTGGTCGACCGGCCGAGAGCGATGCCAACGGCGCCGGTGAGTGTCGCGACATCGACCAGGTGCGTCGCGCCGAGCTGACGCGCGTACCAGAGCGCATCGGCGAGGATCAGGCGTCCCTCCGCATCCGTGTCGAGCACCTCCACCGTCTTGCCTTCCGCGCTCCGCACCACGTCGCCGGGGCGCATGGCTCGGCCTCCCGGCATGTTCTCGACGAGCGGCACGACGCCCACCACCGTCACATCGGGCTTGATCGCGGCGATGGCCTTCATCGCGGCCACGACCGCGGCCCCGCCCGACATGTCCGACTTCATGAGATGCATGCGGTCGGAGGGCTTGATGGAGATGCCGCCGGTGTCGAACGTCACCCCCTTGCCGACCAGGCCCAGGACCGCCGCTGTCGCCGGGCGGGCGGGTTCGTAACGCAGCACGACCATGCGCGGACGCTCGGCGCTGCCGCGCGCGACGCCGAGCAGGAGCCCCATGCCGAGCCCCGCCATGCGGTCCTCGTCGAGCAGGTCGGCCTTCAAGCCCGACTCCGCCGCAACCTGCGCCGCGATCTCGGCGAAGGCCTGCGGCGTCATGACGTTGGCCGGCTCATTGACGAGGGCGCGGGCGAGATTGCTGCACGCCGCCAGGATGTACCCGCGAGCGGCGGCGCGCTCGGCCGAACCGCACGTGTCAGCCGCCAGCTGCTCCGGGAGAACAATCAGGCTCTCGATAGGCGTCGGCCTGGCCTCCGCGTCACTCTTGTAGATGCCGCTGTAGTGCGCCGCCAGGGTCAACCCCTCGGCGGCCGCCTGCGCCTCGTCGGCCGCCGGCAGCGCCGAAGGCAGGGCGAAGGCCACACGGCGCCACCGCCGCTCCCGCGACGCCAGCGCGGCGGCCGTCGCCGCGCGCCGCAGCTCGGCCGTATCGAACCGGCTCCGGCTTCCGCCGCCGACGAGCATGAGTCGGGCCGGGCGCCAGGCCGGCGCCGACGACGGCGTAATGAACAGGCTCGCGGCCTTGCCCGTGAACTCGCGCGTCGCGAAGGCCGCCGCGATTCGGGCCCCAGCGGCCCCGTCGAGTCCGGCCGCCGACGGCTCTTCGCCCTCGAACGCCACCACGACGGCCACGTCGGCGTCGATCGAGGCCATCGGCGCCGACACGACACCCACAGGAAGAGACTGTTCCGAGTAGCGCATCCCCCAATTATGACCGATGACGGGGTCAGAGTCGGATCTGACCCCATCCGGGGAGGGGTCAGAGTCGGATCTGACCCCGGCGGCGGCTAGACGGGAATCGCGGGAACGGGCGGCGGTGCGGCGCGGCGGCCGAATCGGCTGAGCAGCACGCCGCCGAGCCCGACGGTCCAGGCGACGTATTCCACAATGAACCCGGCGACGAGCACCGAGCCCAGCACGACCCTTACCGGGAGTCCTGCCAGCCCCGCAAAGCGGGCGACAACGGTCAGGGCGAACACCACCGCGAGGCCGACCACCAGCGACACCAGCAGGCCAGGCATCCCGCTGCCGGCCCGCCGCCCGATCCAGCGCCCAACCGCACAACTCGCGCCGGCAAACCCCATGATGAGCGCCACGGCCACCGCAATCAGGCCGAACGGCACCAGCAGCAGCAGGGGGATCCCGATGATGGACACCGCGAGGACCACGACGGTGACCACCAGCAATGGCACGAACAGGAGCTGCGCTGCGAGGCCGACAAATCCTGCGCGCCAGGGCTCGGCGGCCACCCGCTCGGCCACCCGCGTGACGGGCGACGGCAGCACTGCAATCATGAGCGCGGCCAGGAGCCCGATCAGGCCAATCCTGACGAGCGTCGCCATGAGATCGAACGACCCGCCGAACGGCGTGCGGACCGAGTCTCCGAGCCAGCGCCAGTCATCCCAGGGGCGGAACGTCGCCAGCGGCCCGAAGTTCGGTTTCGCGATCCGGATCTCGTTGATCTGCCCGGACACCACGGTACCGTCCGCGCGTTCGACGCTCCCGCCGACGGCGGTGACATCGCCCCGCACGTTGGCCCTGGGGCCGAGATGGACCGACCCCGCGACGGCCACGACGTCGCCGTCCACCTTACCGTCCACCCGGGCGGACCCGAAAATCGCCACCACGTCGTCACCAATCGCCTCATCCTCGGCGACTGTCGCGTCGCCGCCGAAGCGGACCCGCGCGCCGCCGTGGCGGTATCGGGCCACTTCGGTCCACCCTTCCCTGACACCGGCAGGCGAGGCGGATGGCGGGGCGGGCGGGACCGGAACCGCTGCAGGAACCGGCGGTTCCGCCGGGACGCCGGCGAAGAACGCTCGCCGTCCTGAGGCGTCGAGAAACGACAACTGGGCCACGAGTTCGGCGTCCTCGCCGAGCCGTTCGCGCAGTTCCCGGCCCGTGAGCGGCACGCCGTCAACCACCACCTGCCCTTCGTTCAGGTCGATCGACCTGACGCCGGCCCGTTCGGCCTTCGGAATCAGGATCATCCCTCGGCGGACCTCGATCACCTGGAAGCGGCGTTCAGCCCGTTCACGCAACTGTTGCAACCCTGGCGTTGCCGCCGCCTCCGCGCGCGGGACATCCCGCGTCTGGGCGGCGGCTGGGGCGGGACCGAGCCCGGCAACGGACGCCGCCAGCAATCCGAAGGTGATAACCGGTATGCGCATGTCAGTTCTCCTGCAGCGCCATCAGCCTGCGCAGCGCCCCGAGTGCGCACCAGGCGACGGCAAGATTCAGCGCCAGCAGCCCGAGCGGTAGGGGTCCCGCCAGCTGCCGGCCCACGACGGCCGCGGCTTCAGCCAGCCCGCCCCAGAGGGCGAGCCCACCCGCCGCCCACGCCTGTCCGGCGTTCACCAGCCGGCTGAGGCCCCAGGCCACGACCTGCACGGAAGCCAGCAGGCCATCCATCCAGACATTCCACGGCACCAGGGCCGCCGCGCCGCCGACCAGCACCACGCTGGCGGCAACCGCCGCCCTGACCCATCGTTTCGAGTAGGCGTCCGGAACGATGCGGGCCCGGCCAAGTCTGGCGATGATGGCGTCGGCAAATCCCGCCGGCACACCGCGACGCTCCAGCCGCCGACTGACAAGCCGGAATCGCAGATCGGCCTCCTCGGCGCGCCCCGCCGCTTCGGCCTCCAGCCATTCCCGAATCTCCGGGTCCATGTTCCTCGTCATGACCGTCCAGTCCTTCCTACGCGCCCGACCCTGCCGCGGGTTGCAGTCATGTCTCGCGGTCCGGTGTCCCGGGGCCCCATCCTGCGTCCGCGAGCAGCCGGCCGAGGGCGGCCCTGGCGCGGTGGAGGTGGCTCTTGACCGTCCCGATGGGCAGGCCCACGACCTCCGCGATGTCCTCGTAGGACAGGTCTTCCAGATAGCGCATGACCACCAGGCGGCGGAACTCGGGCCTCAGCCTGGCCAGGGCCTCCTCGAGGTCGTCCCTGAAGTCGAGCTGGACGGCCCGGTCGAAGGCCGAGGGCTCGCGAGTATCCGCCAGCACGTCAGCGATGTTGCGCCCCGACGACTCGTCGTCGATCCGCACGACCGGCAGTCTCGACCTGCGCAGGTGGTCGATGGCCACGTTGTGGGCGATGCGGAGGATCCAGTTCGAGAACTTGTAAGCGGGATTGAACGTGCGGAGGGCTCCGAACGCCTTGACGAACGCGTCCTGGGCGAGTTCCTCCGCCACGCCGTCGTCGCGCACCATGCGGGCGACGAGGTTGAGGACGGCCCGGCTGTGTCGTTCGACCAGGGCGCGGCAGGCGTCCTGGGACCCGGCGAGCGCCTGCTCGACGAGCCGGGCGTCAGCCGGGATCATCGCATCACCTTGACACGCGCACGGCCTGGCTCGACGCCACTGGACCCTGCCCTCAGAAGCGCGGCAGCGGGTCGACGGCGAGGAGCGGCGGCTCCGTGGCCGCCCGCACGGCGTCAACCGTCGTATCTTCCGCGATCTCCCGCAGGCTCAGTCCCTGCGGCGTCACCTCGATGACCGCCATGTCGGTGATGACGAGGTCGACGACGCCGACCCCGGTGAGCGGCAGGGTGCAGGTGCGCAGGATCTTCGGCGCGCCCTCGCGCGTGGTGTGCTCCATCGCGATGACGACGCGGCGCGCGCCGGCCACGAGATCCATCGCGCCGCCCATGCCCTTGACCATCTTGCCGGGGATCATCCAGTTCGCGAGGTTGCCCCGCTCGTCCACCTGCAGCGCACCGAGGACGGTGAGGTCGATGTGTCCGCCCCGGACCATCGCGAACGATTCGACGCTGCTGAAATACGCGCTGCCGGGCAGTTCGGAAACCGTTTCCTTGCCGGCGTTGATGAGGTCCGCGTCGACCTCCGCGTCTGGCGGATAGGGCCCGACGCCCAGCATCCCGTTCTCGGAGTGCAGGGTGATGTGCACGCCGGGCGGGACGAAGTTCGCCACGAGTGTCGGCATCCCGATGCCCAGGTTCACGTAGTCCCCGTCGCGCAGCTCACGGGCCACGCGCCGGACGATCCGCTCACGCTTGTCCACCGTCTTGCTCCCCGCCAGTCGCTGGCTCAGCCCTCGCGCGTCGTCCGCCGCTCGATCCGTTTCTGGTAGCCGGGCCCCTGGAAGACATGCCGCACGAAGATCCCCGGCGTATGCACGCGGTCCGGGTCGATGGCTCCGGGTTCGACCAGTTCCTCGACCTCGGCGATGGTCACGCGCGCCGCGGTGGCCATCATCGGGTTGAAGTTCCGCGCCGTCTTCCGGTACACGAGGTTGCCCCGGGCGTCCCCGCGAAAAGCCTTGACCAGGGCGAAGTCCGCCCTGAGCGGCTGTTCGAAGACGTGCGGCACGCCGTCGATGATCCGTGTCTCCTTGCCGTCGGCCACGACCGTGCCGTACCCCGTCGGCGTGAAGAAGCCCCCGATTCCTGCGCCGCCGGCCCTGATGCGTTCGGCGAACGTGCCCTGCGGCACGAGCTCCACTTCGAGCTCCCCGCTCAGGCACTGCCGCTCGAATTCCTGGTTCTCGCCCACGTAGGTCGCCACGATCTTCCGCACCTGCCTGGATTCGAGCAGCACGCCCAGGCCGAACCCGTCCACGCCGGCGTTGTTGCTGATGATCGTGAGATTGCGCGTGCCCTGCTCGCGCAGGGCGGCGATCAGGTGCTCGGGGATGCCGCAGAGGCCGAAGCCGCCGACCATCACCGACGCGCCGTCAGGGATGAGCGCCGCCGCCTCCCGTGCGCCGCTGATGACTTTCTGCATCCGTCGATTATACGGCGGCCGGGTCGCCGCCGACGGCGCGCACCAGATCGTGGATGCGATTGACGGAGCCGGCGCGGGCGGTGACCGGCCTCAGGGCCCATGGCCGCCCCCGGAACAGCTCCGCGCTGGCCGCGTGGATCCCGCACCCGCGCAGCTCGACGGCCGGAAGGGCCGTCACGAGGGCAAGCCGGCCCGGGAGGAGGGGCGCACGCTCGGCGACCGCACCACCCTCCCCGAGGGCGAGCACGACGGCTTCGCCCGCGATTGCCTCGGCAAGGTGCGCGAGCGCGCGCGCGTTCGCCTCGGCTCCCCCGGCCAGCACCACGAGGTCTGCGTCTCCGGCGATCATCAGGTCGTCGGACGCGACATCGACGGCATGCAGCCTCATCGCCGCCTCGATGACGTCGTGCGCGTCGACGCCGATGACGAGCGCCCCGGGCCAGGCCTGCCGCAGCGCGAGCGCGAGCGACGCGCCGACGGCCCCGAGGCCGACGATGGCGATGCGCTGGAAGGCCGGCGCCCGGTCCGGCAGGGCATCACCGCCGAGGACGGGCAGGCGCGCCCCGCCGCCAATCACTGCACGCCCCACCCGCGCCGCGCCACCGGCTCGACGCAGATCGCACGCCCGATCGCCGGGGCGATGATCCGCAGTTCGGCCATCAGGCGGTCGAACTGCGCCGGGAACATGGTCTGCGCGCCGTCGCTGAGCGCCCGGTCCGGATCGACGTGCACTTCGATGATCAGGCCGTCGGCGCCCGCCGCCACCGCCGCCCGCGCCATCGGCGCCACCTTGTCGCGCCGTCCGGTGCCGTGGCTGGGATCCACGAAGACGGGCAGGTGGCTCAGCTTCTTCACGATGGGGATGGCGGAAATGTCGAGGGTGTTGCGCGTGTAGGTCTCGAAGGTCCGGATGCCGCGTTCGCAGAGGATGACATCCATGTTGCCGCCGCCGAGCACGTACTCGGCCGAGAGCAGCCACTCCTCGATGGTCGCCGAGATGCCGCGCTTGAGCAGCACCGGCTTGCGCGCCCGGCCGAGTTCGCGCAGCAGCGCGAAATTCTGCATGTTGCGCGCGCCGACCTGGAAAATGTCCGCGTAGCGGTCGACGACCTCGATCTGCGACGGGTCCATCACCTCGGACACCAGCTTGAGGTTGTGGGCGCCGGCCGCGCCGCGCAGCATCCGCAAGCCGTCCTCGCCGAGGCCCTGGAAGGCGTAGGGCGAACTGCGGGGCTTGAACGCGCCGCCGCGCAGCACCTTGGCCCCGGCGCGCTTCACGGCCGCGGCCGTCGCCTGCACCTGCTCATCGCTCTCCGCGGAGCACGGCCCGGCCATGACGACCACCTCGTCGCCGCCTATGCGCACGTCCCCGACGACGATCACGGTCCCGCTCGGCCTGAAGGCCCGGCTCGCCAGCTTGAACGGCTCGGAAATGTGGACCACTTCCTGCACACCCTCGTAGGTCTCCACGAGCCGCGGGTCGCCCTGCACGTTCGTGCCGACGACGCCGAGGACGGTGCGGTTCGCGCCCGTGGAACGGTGCACGGCGAACCCCATCACCTCCAGGCGCGCGACGACCCGGTCGACGGCTTCCGCCGAAGCGCCCTCCTGCATGACCACCACCACGTCGGCACTCTCCCTTCAGCAGCCTATCGGTCCCTGCTCACCCCTGCAACCCGCCGGCGTCTTCCGCCCCGCGCAGCCAGCGGACGTACCGCTCGACCCGGGGCACCAGCGCGGGCGTGTCGCCGGCGTCGGCAACGACCGACACCAGCGCGCTGCCGACGACGGCAGCCTCCGCGACGTCGGCCACGGCCCGCACGTGCTCGGGCCGCGACAATCCGAACCCGACGGCCAGGGGCAGGCTGCTCACGGCCCGCACCCGGCTGACGATCGCCGGGAGCCCCTCGGCGAGGCGCTCGCGCGCGCCGGTGACGCCCGCCCGCGAAATCAGATAGAGGAACCCGCGTCCGGCTTCGCCCGCCGCGCGCGCGCGCTCGGGCGAGGTTGTCGGGCTCACCAGGTAGATGGGGTCCAACGCGCGCCGGAGCAGGGCCTGCCGGAGCGGGCCGGCTTCTTCGACCGGGATGTCCAGCGCCAGCACGCCGTCCACCCCGGCAGACGCCGCCCGGGACGCGAACCTCTCGAAGCCCATCCGGTAGAGGGGATTCGCATACGAGAAGAGCACGATCGGCGCGCGCACCGACGGACGCACCTCCTCGACGAGATCGAGCACCCGGCCGAGCGTCGCGCCGCCCGACAGCGCGCGCTCGCATGCGCGCTGGATGATGGGGCCGTCGGCCAGCGGATCCGAGAACGGCACGCCGACCTCGACAAGGTCGGCGCCCGCACGGTCGAGGGCCCGCAGGATGTCGGCGGTCCGCTCGAGCGAGGGATCTCCCGCCGTGACGTACGTGACAAGGCCGACGCGGCGCTCGTCGCGCATCCGTGCGAACGCGTCGGATATGCGCGGCATGGCGATCACCCCTCCTCGACGTTCAGCCGGCTGATGACCGTCTGCACGTCCTTGTCTCCCCGGCCGGAGAGGTTGACGAGAATAGTGCGGCCCGGACCGAATTCGGCGGCGAGGCGGCGCGCCCAGGCCACCGCGTGCGCCGACTCGAGCGCCGGGAGAATGCCTTCGAGGCGGGAGAGGACGAGGAAGGCGTCGAGCGCGTCGGCGTCCGACGCGCTGACGTACTCCGCGCGGCCCAGATCCCGCAGCCAGGCGTGCTCGGGCCCCACGGCCGCGTAGTCGAGCCCGGCCGAAATGGAGTGGGTGCCCGCGATGTTGCCGTCTTCGCCCTGCAGCACGGCGGTGTGCGTCCCCTGGAAGATCCCGGGCGCCCCGCCCGCGAACCGGGCGGCGTGCCGGCCGAGCGCGGGGCCGGTGCCGCCGGCTTCGACGCCGACGAGCCGCACGCCGGGCTGGTCGATGAACGCGTCGAAAATGCCCATCGCGTTGCTGCCTCCGCCGATTGACGCGATGACGGCGTCGGGCGGCCCCCCGGCGGCCGCTTCGAACTGCACCAGCGCTTCGGCGCCAATCACGGACTGGAACTCGCGGACCATCAGCGGGTAGGGGTGCGGGCCGAGCACCGATCCGAGCAGGTAGTGCGTCGTCGACACGTTGGTCACCCAGTCGCGCATGGCCTCGTTGATCGCGTCCTTCAGCGTGCGGCTGCCTGCGCTCACCTTCGTGACGGTGGCGCCCAGCAGCCGCATGCGGACGACGTTCAACGCCTGGCGCTCCATGTCGTCGGCGCCCATGTAGACCTCGCATCGGAGGCCGAGCAGGGCGCAGGCGGTCGCCGTGGCGACGCCGTGCTGGCCCGCGCCTGTCTCGGCGACGACGCGCGACTTGCCCATCCGCGCCGCCAGCAGCGCCTGGCCGAGGGCGTTGTTGATTTTGTGCGCGCCGGTATGCGTCAGGTCTTCCCGCTTGAGGAAGATGCGCGCGCCGCCCGCGTCGGCCGAGAGGCGCCGCGCCTCGTAGAGCGGCGTGGGCCGGCCCGCAAAGGTGACGAGCAGACGCGTCAGGTCCTCCCGGAAGGCGGCATCCTGCCGCAGGGCGAAGTAGGCATCGCGCAGTTCGTCGAGCGGCGCCATCAGCGTTTCCGGGGCGAAGCGGCCGCCGTAGCGGCCGAAGTAGCCGCGGCTGTCGGGATCGCGGCGTCCGAAGACGGGTCCGGTGAAGGGCGTGTTGGCGTTCATGGCACCTGTGCGGCGTCGGCCGCGGCGACGCCCTCGACGAACGCGCGAAGGCGGGCGGCGTCTTTGACCCCCGGCTCGCGCTCGACTCCCGACGACACGTCGACCGCGAACGGGCCCACCCGCGCGATGGCGTCGCGGATGTTAAACGCGTCGAGGCCTCCGGCGAGGATGATGCGCCGCGCGCGCGCCACGCGAGCGGCGAGGTCCCAGTCGATCGTGCGCCCCGTTCCGCCGCGGCGGTCGGGATCGTGCGCGTCGAGGAGCGGCCACACCGCCGCCGGCCAGGCCGCGATCTCCGCCGCGTCCAGCCCGTCCACGGCGCCGACCGCCCTGATGCAGCGGCCCGGGACGCGCGTCCACATGCCGGCCGGCTCGTCGCCGTGGAGTTGGACCGCGCTCAGCCCGACCTCGGCGGCAATCGCGCGTATCTCGTCGAGCGGCTGGTCGACGAACACGCCGACGGTGGCGACGAACGGCGGCAGCGCGGCGGCGATGGCCGCCGCGGCGCGGGGCGACAGGAAGCGGGGGCTCTTCGGCCAGAACACGAACCCCAGGGCGTCGACCCCGAGTGCCGCGGCACGGAGGGCGTCGTCGACCCGGGTGATCCCGCACACCTTGATGCGCGTTCGCATCACGCCCCCGGCTCCGCCGCTGAGGAGCTTTCGCCCCCGGCCGGCGCGACGAGCCCGGCCAGGGCCGTGCCCGGGTCTTCGGCAGACATCAGCCGCTCACCGACGAGGAAGGCGCGGTAGCCGAGGAGGGCGAGGCGGTCGATGTCCGCCCGGCTGCGGATGCCGCTCTCGGCCACCATGACGGCGCCGGGAGGAGCCTCGTCGACGAGCGCCTCGCAGACGCGCGGGTCGACGGCGAGCGTGCGGAGATCGCGGCTGTTCACGCCGATGATGTCCGCGCCGATATCGCGGGCCTCGGCGAGCTCGGCGCTCGAGTGGACTTCGACCACCACGGCCAGGCCGGCCTCCGCGGCGCACCGAGCCAGCTGTTGCAGCGATGCGGGGTCCAGCAGCGCCACGATGAGCAGGATGGCGTCGGCGCCTGCGGCGACCGCTTCGTGGACCTGGTACGGGTCGAGGATGAAGTCTTTGCGAAGGAGCGGGAGCGAGGACGCGGCCCTGACCGCCTCGAGATGCGCGAGGTCGCCGTCGAAGAAGGTCGGCTCGGTGAGCACGGATATCGCCGCGGCGCCCCGCTGCTCGTAAACGCGGGCAATCACCGCCGGCGCGTAGTCTGGCGCCAGCACGCCGCGAGCCGGCGAACGCCGCTTGCACTCGGCGATGACGTTGACGCGACCGGAGCGCCCGATGGCGTCGCGAAACCGGCCGCCGTCCGGCCGCCGGCGCCCGGCGGCGCGCGCCAGCACGCCAGGCGGCACCTCGTCGCGCCGGCGGGCCACCGTGGTGCGCACCGACGCCGCGATCGCGTCGAGCAGCCCGCCGCCGTCCGGGACGCGGCCATGCGCCCTCACGCCGCCGCCTCCCCGAGCTGCGGCGGGGGCGCCGCGGACCAGCGCACCAGCGCGTCAAGCGTGCCCCGGGCAGCGCCGCTGTCGATGGCCGCCGCGGCCGCCGCGAGGCCCTCGGACAGACGCGCGGCGCGGCCCGCCACGAACAGCGCCGCGCCGGCATTCAGCACCACCACGTCCCGCGCCGGCCCGCGAGCGCCCGCGAGCACGGCCCGCACGATCTCCGCATTCGCGGCCGCGTCGCCGCCCTCGAGCGCCGCCGCCGGCGCCTTGGGCAGCCCGACATCCGACGGGTGCACGTAGAACGTGTTCACGGCGCCGTCCCGGCACTCGGACACCTTCGAGTAGCCCGTCGTCGACAACTCGTCCAGACCGTCCGCGCCGTGCACCACCCAGGCGCGACGCGAACCGAGCATCCCAAGCGTCCTCGCGATGAGCTCGGTCAGCTCCGGCCGCGGTACCCCGACGATTTGGTGCGCCGGGCGCGTCGGGTTCGTCAGCGGGCCGAGCAGGTTGAACGCCGTGCGGACGCCCAGTTCTCTGCGCACCGCGACGACGTGGCGCATCGACGGGTGCATCGCCGGCGCGAACAGGAACGCGATGCCCGCCCGTCTCAGACACTGCGCCAGCGCGTCGGGGCCCGCCGACAGGTTTACGCCGAGCGCCTCGAAGACGTCCGCGCTCCCGCACCGGCTCGACACGGAGCGGTTTCCGTGCTTGGCCACCGTCACGCCGCAGGAGGCGGCCACGATGGAAGCGGCCGACGAGATGTTGAAGCTGCCGCGGCCGTCACCGCCCGTGCCGCACAGGTCGGCGGTCGTCCCCCGTTCGACGGGGACCTGCACCGCCCGCTCGCGCATGGCCGTCGCGAAGCCCACCATCTCGTCGGGCCGCTCGCCCTTCATCGCGAGGCCCACGAGCAGCCCGGCCACCTGCGCCGGCGCCACGCCGCCGTCGACGATCTCGTGCATCGCCGCCGAAGCCTCGGCAGCCGACAGGTCGGACTTCCCCATCACCTTCACCAGCGCATCGTGGAACATCTCAGCGCACGCTCCTCCGCTCGGCGAGAAAGTTGCGAAGCAGGTGACGGCCTTCGCCCGTCAGCACCGACTCCGGGTGGAATTGCACGCCGTGGATCGGCCACGTCCGGTGGCGCACGGCCATGACGACGCCGTCGTCCGCCGCGCGGGCGCCGATCTCGAGATCGGCGGGCCACGCCTCCTCGCTGATGGCCAGCGAGTGGTAGCGGCCGGCCGCGAACGGCGCGCGCAGGCCGGCGAACAGGCCGCGCCCGTCGTGCTCGATCATCGACGTCTTGCCGTGCACGGGCCGGGGCGCACGTACGACGGCGCCTCCGAACACCTGGCCGATCGCCTGGTGGCCGAGACACACGCCGAGCAGCGGAACACGCGGGGCGAACACCCGGATCACCTCCGGCGAGACACCCGCCTGCTCGGGCCTCCCGGGACCGGGGGAGATCAGGATGCGGTCCGGCTGGAGCGCCTCGATCTCGCCGATGCTGATCGCGTCGTTGCGGTACACAGCCGGCGCCGCGCCCAGCTCGCCCAGGTACTGCACGAGGTTGTAGGTGAACGAATCGAAGTTGTCGATGACGAGCACCACGCCGCGCTCCTTCCAGTCCGGCCGCAGGCGGCCCGGTCCTACAGCCCGCCCTCGGCCAGTTCGACGGCGCGCAGCAGCGCGCGCGCCTTGTCGCGCGTCTCCTCGTACTCCGCGGCCGGGTCCGAATCGGCCACGATGCCGGCGCCCGCCTGGATCAGGGCGCGCGATCCCTCGATGACAATCGTGCGGATAGCGATGCAGAAGTCGAGGTTGCCGGCGAAGTCGAGGTAGCCCACCGCCCCGGCGTAAATCCCTCGCCTGGACGGTTCGAGCGACGCGATGATCTCCATCGCTCGCACCTTCGGCGCGCCCGACACGGTCCCGGCCGGAAAGCAGGCCACCAGCGCATCGAGCCGATCGCGATCCTCCGCGAGGCGGCCCTCGACGATCGAGACAAGGTGCATGACGTGCGAATAGCGCTCGAGTGCCATGTACTGCGGCACGCGCACGCTCCCGTACTCCGCCACCCGCCCGATGTCGTTGCGCCCCAGGTCGACCAGCATCACGTGCTCGGCCCGCTCCTTTTCGCTGGCCTTCAGCTCGTCGGCCAGCCGGAGGTCCTCCTCGGCGCTCGCGCCGCGGGGACGCGTGCCGGCGATGGGATGCGTCTCGACGCGCCGGCCCTCCACGCGCACGAGCATCTCGGGCGACGCGCCGACAATCGAGGTGCCGCCCATCCTGATGAAGAACATGTAGGGCGACGGGTTGACGTGGCGCAGCGCCCGGTAGACGGTGAACGGGTCGGCCGTGAGGCGCGTCTCGAAACGCTGCGACAGCACGACCTGGTAGATCTCGCCGGACGCGATCGCGGACTTCGCCGCCGCGACGTGCGCCTCGAACGCGTCGCGCGTCAGGTTCGATTGCACGCCGGCGGACCGCGCGGCGGCGGGGACCGCCTGCGAGAGGCTGCGCTCGAGCTCCCGCTCGAGAAACGCGATCTTCGCGCACGCGAACTGATAGAGGGCCTGGAGATCGTCGTCGGCCCCGACCCGCGCGTTGGCCATGAGCAGGATGCGGTGCTGGACGTGGTCGAAGGCGAGCACCGTGTCGAACACCATGAACCCCGCCTCGTCGGCGGCCGAATCGTCCTCCGAGCGCGGCGGCAGCGGCACGGGCTCGAACCACGGCACTGCGTCGTAGCCGAGGTAGCCCACGGCCCCGCCGGTGAAGCGCGGCAGGCCCGGGACGTGGGGCGAGCGGAATCCCGCCATGGTCGATCGCAGGGTGTCGAGGAAGGGCGCCTCCGACACCGACCGCTCGCCGTCGCGCTCGACGATGGTCCGGCCGTCGCGCGAGCGCAGAATCAGGAACGGGTCCTTGCCGAGGAACGAGTAGCGCGCCACCTGCTCGCCGCCTTCGACGCTCTCGAGCAGGAACGCGTAGTCCGAGTGCTCGGCGATCTTCAGGAACGCCGACACCGGGGTGAGCAGGTCGGCCATGATCTCCTTGCACACCGGCACGAACGTCCCCTGCCTGGCCAGCTCCGCGAACGCCTCGAACGACGTCTCTTTCATGTACGCTGCTCCGCCTGCCGCGACAACGACCATTCCGCCGCCTCGCGCATGGGCGCGGCATCCGGCCGCAGCCCCGTCCAGAGTTCGATCTGCCGCCTCGCCTGCGCGATGAGCATCCCGAGGCCCCCGATCGCCCGGCATCCGTGCGCGGACGCTTCGCGCAGGAGCCGCGTCCGCAGGGGGTTGTAGACCAGGTCGTACACCACGCGGCCGTCGTAGTTCGACTCGGGGAAGGCCGACTGCTCCGCGTCCGGGTGCATGCCGACCGGCGTGGCGTTCACGAGCAGGTCCCAGGCCCCCGGCGGGACGGGACGAAGCACCGCGCCGACGCCGATCGCCGCGGCCATGGCGCCGGCCCTCGCCTGGTCGCGGCCATAGCAGGTCACCGCCGCCCCCGAGCGCCGCGCGGCCAGCGCGACGGCTCGAGCCGCTCCGCCGGTGCCCAGCACGGCCACACGCTGCCGGTCCAGCTCGAGCCCCGCACATCCGGCGAGGAATCCGTCGAGGTCGGTGTTGTACCCGCGCCAGCCCTCCGAGGCGCGCACCAGCGTGTTGACGGCGCCTGTCAGCCGCGCGTCCTCGTCGCAGGACGCCAGGCCCCGCATCACCTCGACCTTGAACGGGGCCGTCACGCTCGCGCCCGCCAGGCCGACGAGGCCCATGCCGTCGAACAGGTCGTCGATGTCGGCGGCAGCCAGGGGCACATAGGCGGCATCGAGGCCCAGCGACTCGAAGGCGGCGTTGTGCATGGCCGGCGACAGGGAGTGGGCGATGGGGCGGCCGGCGATGCCGTAGATCGTGGTGCGAGGCCCTATCCGGCCGAACCGGAACTCGGTGTGCAGGCGCCCTGTATCAATCTGGCCCGGAGCCACGCCGTCGCCAGCGTAGGTCCAGCACGACCCGAACCGACCCGGAAGCAGGCGCGTCACCAGGCCCGCCTCCCCCATCGCCACCAGCACCAGGCGGCGGGCCGCATGCCGCCGCGCGAGCGCCGCGAGGCGCCCGCACTCGGCGACGCGCGACACGCTGATGGCGACTTTCAGGACGTCCGGCCCGAGTGCCGCCATCGCGTCCACGCGAGCCTCGAGATCCGCCGGGCAGCCCCCGAAATCGTGCAGCGACAGGACGATGCGGCGCCCGTGCCGGGCGCGGATCTCGTCGTCGAACCCGTGCGCGAATTCGAGATCGACGTAGTCGGCGCCGCCGTCGAGGGCCGAGAGGAGCAGCGCGCGGCGCTCCCGCTCGCTGCCGCGGAACCACCCGCCCTCGTCACGCCGCCGGCACGTGACCACGACCGGCAGAGACCGGCCGGCGATGGCGCCGGCCGCGTCGGGATCCTCGACGGCGTCAATCCGGACCTCCACCAGGTCCGCCCCTGTCACCTCGTCCCGCCGCGCGCGCAGTTCCGCCGTGCTGCGTCCCGTGACTGTCGCGCACACAAGCGGCCGTGACGGATGATCCATGCGCCCTGCCTGCTCCCAACAAACGAAGGGCCTCTCCAACTTGCGTTGAAGAGGCCCTGTGACATCCTGTCTGAACGGGTCGACCCCGGCTGGCCTCTTCAGCGCATCAGTACGTACCACCACCAGGAGGTGGCGGTGCGAACTGAATAGCTGGTGAGAAGCGTCATAGCTCGAGGAGGGTCGAGCGTACCAGACGATTCAGGCGCTGTCAAACCGGTTCGCCTTGACCGCCTGCGGGCTTCCTGACTATAAGGGTAACAAGTGAATTTCCGACAACTCGCCACGATCGTCCTTGGCTGGGGCGTCCTCTCGCTGCCTGCGCCCGCATCCACCCGCCACATGCCGATCGAGGAGGTCCAGCCCGGCATGACCGGGGTGGGCCGCACCGTGTTCAAGGGTTCGGCTGTCGAGGAGTTCCGCGCTGACATCCTCGGCGTGGTGCGCTCGAACGTCGGCCCCCAGCGCGATCTGATCATCGCCACGCTCAGCGGAGGCCCGCTGGCCAGGACCGGCGTCATCGCCGGCATGAGCGGCAGCCCGGTGTACATCGACGGGCGCCTGGTCGGCGCGGTGTCGTATGCCCTCGGCTCGTTCGCGACCGAGCCCATCGCGGGCATCACGCCGATTGGCGAGATGGTGGAAGCCACGACACGCGCCGCCTCGGCGCCCGGGCCGCGGATCGCGCCCATCCCGATCGGCGCGGACTTCTCGGTGCTCGTCAGCGCCGTCGCCGACACGCTTCGCCCCGGGCGGGCATTCGTCCCCCTCGCCTGGCCGGCCGGCGCGCATGCCGTACCCCTGTCGCTGGGAGACGCCGGCGCGCTCCGTCCGATCGCGCTGCCGCTGAGCGTCGGCGGCCTGACGGGCCCTGCAACCGCCCGCGCGCTGTCGACGTTCGAGGGCGCGGGGTTCGCCCTTGCGCCGGCCGGGGCCGCGCGCGCCCCGCAGGCCGCGCCGGCCACGGCCGAACCGCTTCGCCCGGGCGACGCGGTGGGCGTCGCGCTCATCACGGGCGATCTCCAGTTCGGGGCCACCGGCACCGTGACCGACGTGGACGGGACGCGCGTACTGGCCTTCGGCCACCCCCTGTACAACGTCGGGCCGGCGAGCTTCGCGATGACGCGCGCCTACGTGCACACCGTGCTGCCGAGCCTCAATTCCTCCATGAAACTCGCGTCGCTCGGCGAGGTCGTCGGCGCGATGCAGCAGGACCGGTCCACGGCGGTTGCCGGCGCCTTCGGCGCCCGCCCGCGCACGATCGGCATGACCGTGTCGCTGACGCGTGACGGCGCGCCCCGCCGCCGCTTCGAATTCTCCCTGGCCGATCATCCCCTGCTGACGCCCCTGCTCGCCTACACGGCACTTGTCGGCATCGTCTCGGAGCACGAGCGCGACATCGGCCCCGCCACGTACGCGCTGCGTGGCCGGGCCGTGATCGCCGGACACGCCGCAGTCGAATTCGACGATGTGTACGCCGGCGACCAGCCCGGCATCGCGATGGCGTCCGCGGTCGCGATGCCCCTGGGCGCGCTCCTGACCAGCGGCCTCGCCGCGGTACGCATCGAATCGCTCAGCCTCGACATCGAGGGCGCCGAGCGCATCCGAAGCGCCACCATCGACCGGGTGTGGCTCGACACGACCGACGTGCGGCCCGGGAAGGCCGTGCCCGTCAAGATTCTGCTGACCCCATGGCGCGGGGAGCAGGTTGTCCGCACCCTCAGCGTGGACATTCCGCAGAACGCGGGAGGTCCGTTGACACTGGTGGTCGCCGACGGCGTCCGCTTCGCCCAGTGGGAACAGCGCGAGCAGCGCGCCACGCTGAAGCCCGCCTCCGTCGATCAGATGGTCAAGGCGCTGAACGCGTCGCGCCGCGGCCACCGCATCTACGTCCGGCTCGTCGGACGCGACACCGGCGCCGTCGTCAACGGCGAGGTCATGCCGTCACTCCCCTCGTCTGTCCTGTCTGTCATGCAGGGAGACCGCGGCGCCGCGGCCAACCCGCCGCTCCAGTCCTCTGTGCTCGGCGCATGGGAGATCCCGATGGACCACGCCGTCGAGGGCCTGAGAACGTTGACGCTCCCGCTCTCCAGCCGCCGTCCATGACTCGCCGCTCGAAAGGGACTTCCGCATGAATCGTCGCGCGCTCCGGCCGATCCTCGCCAGCCTGCTCGCCGCAGGGGCCATCAGTGTCATCGACGGATCCACGGCACGCTTCTGGCGCGTGTCCACGCAGGCGGACCTCATGAAGGGCCAATCCGAGCGGCTCTCGATCGACTACGACGGGCGGCTCGTGCTGGGGCCATCCATCCGTTCCGTGTTCGCACCGGCGTCGCCGTTTGTCTGGTGCCTGGCCCCGGGCCCCGACGGCTCCGTCTATGCCGGCGGAGGCAACGACGGGCTCGTGTGGCACATCGACCGGGACGGCCGGAGCCGGGTTGTGTTCGATGCCGCGGAACTCGAGGTGCACGCCCTCGCCGTGGCGTCCGACGGAACACTGCTCGTGGCCACTTCGCCTGACGGCAAGGTCTACCGCGTCGCCGCGAACGGCGACGCGACTGTCTTCTTCGATCCGGAGGACAAGTACATCTGGGCGCTCGCGCTGGACGCGCAGGGCCGCGTCTACGTCGCCACCGGGGACAAGGGCGTCATCTACCGCGTGTCCGCCGACGGCGCGAGCGAGGTGTTCTGCCGGACCGAGACCACCAACGTGACGTCCCTGCTCGCGGGCCCGGACGGGCAGATGCTCGCCTCGACGGAATCGCCCGGGCGTGTCCTGCGCATCGCGCCCTCGGGCAAGGCCTTTGTCCTGCTTGACTCGCCCTACCGCGAGATCCGCGCGCTCCGCGCCGGCGGCGCCGGAACCATTTATGCCGCCGCGGTGAACGGAAAGGCCGGCGCCCCGGACTCGCCCGCGCCGGCGCAGGCCGCGGAGCCGCCGCGCAGCGTCCCGGTGGCCTCAGTCTCCGCGGAGATCATGGCCGTGACCATAATCGACGCCTCGGCGGCCGCGACAGGGGCCGTGCCTGCGCCGCCGACGCGGCCCGAACCCGCGGCCAAAGGCGCCCTCTATCGCATCGACGCCGGAGGCGGCAGCGATCTCATCTGGGAGTTCCGCGACGATCAGCCCTTCGACCTGCTCGTCGAAGACGGAGGCAGCCTCCTCGCGGCGACCGGCAGCGCCGGCCGGATCTACCGCCTCGCCGGCGAGCCTTGGCGGGCGATGCTGCTGACGCGGTTCGACGCCCAGCAAGTCACGGCGATGCTGGGCACCGGGTCGGTGAAGTACTTCGCCACCTCGAACCCCGCCCACATTGTCCGCGTCGACGCCGGCCTCGCCGCCGACGGCCACTACCTCTCGGACGCGAAGGACGCCGGCACCGTCGCGGCGTGGGGCACGCTGACGTGGCGGGCCACGCAGCCGGCGCCGGGCGCGGTGCAGATCTCGACCCGCTCGGGCAACACGCCGGTGCCCGATGACACGTGGAGCGACTGGGCCGGTCCGTACCAGCGCGCCGAGGGCGACGCCGTCAAGAGCCCGACGGCGCGGTACCTGCAGTGGAGGGCCGTCCTCAAGGGCCAGGCCGGCGGCACAGCCGGCCCAGTCCTCGCGTCGATGAGCATCGCCTACCTCCAGCGGAACCTGCGGCCGCGCGTCACCGCCATCACCGTCTACCCGCCAGGCATCGTGTACCAGAAACCGTACCCGACAGGCGAGGCGGACATTGCGGGCCTCCCCGACGTGCCGCCCGAGGCGCGCGTGCCGGTGTTCTCCGCGCCCCTCGGCGGCGCGGCGCAGTCGCCGTCGGCGGGACCGCCGCTGGGGCGCCGCATGTACCAGAAGGGGCTGCAGGCGTTCGCGTGGAAGGCCGAAGATGACAACGACGACCGCCTGCAGTACGACCTCTTCTACCGCGAGGCGGGCGGAACCGCGTGGAAGCGCCTCCGGAGCGGCACCACGGACCAGATCGCGGTCTGGGACACGATGTCGGTGCCGGATGGCACGTACGTCCTGAAGATCGCGGCGAGCGACTCGGCGAACAACTCCCCGGACGCTGCGCTGGTCGGCGAGTTGATGAGCGAAGCCTTCGACGTGGACAACGGCGCCCCGGCGATTACCGTCCAGCAGGTGGTCCGCGAAGGCGCCTCGACGAAGGTCACCTTCGAGGTGACCGACTCGTTCTCGCCTGTCGCGACCGTCGAGTACTCGGTGGACACGGGCCGCTGGCAGGCCGCCTACCCCGTGGACGGCGCCGCGGACTCGCGGCAGGAACGGTTCGAGATTCGTGTGGACGGGGAGGCGGCCGGGCGCGTGGTCATCAGGGCCGCCGATACGATGGGCAACGCCGGGACCGCGCGGGTCGTCCCGTCAGGCGCGGCAGCGGGCCGGTAGCGCGCGTCAGCCGCGAACGCCTTCAGGCCCGCGCGGATTCGAGCTCTGCTTCGGCGTGACGGGCATCTTGCCCCGTACCGTCGTGCGCGCGAGCACGAACACTGTCTTCACCGAGACGGCCGTCCCGCCCATGCGCGCCGGCTCGAACCGGGCCCGGGAGATCTCGTCGAGCAGCCGGTTCACCCGCTCGCGTTCGGCATCCGACGATTGCGTCGACAGCACCTCGGGGCTGACGACCCGGCCGTTCCGCGTGACAACCGCCGCGAGCGCGAAGACCTCGTCTTCCTCGCTGACCAGCCCGTCCGACAGGGCGCCCGACTCCGCGGAACGCGGCGACAGGATGCGGCTGTCGGTCCCGATGGCCGGCGCGCCGAGGGTCTGCATCATGCCCGCGAGAGAATCCGGGCGCTCGGACAGGGGCGCGAAGTGGAAGATGCCGGCCACCAGCAGCACCGACACCATCGTGGCGCACGTCGAGCACACCGCCGCCAGGCCGAGGCGCATGTCCTGGAACGCCCGGGACACGTGGGCCGACACGGATTCCTCGCGTTCCGCCGCCAGGCGGCTGAGGATGTCGGCTTCGAGATCATCGAGATCCGACCCGCAGTGGGCAGCCGCAGCCACGGACCGGGCCCGCAGCATGTCTCCGACGCCGCGCATGGCGGCCAGTTCGTCCGCGCAGCCGCAGCAGTTGCGGAGATGGCCGTCAACGGCCACCTGGCCGGCCACCGGCAGTTCGCCGTCGAGATAGGCCGAGAGGCGGCGCCGTGTCGCGACGCACGAGATCGGCTTCATACGGACCTCTCTTCTCGCAGCCTCGCGCGCAGCGCATCGCGCGCGCGCGTCAGCCGGGATTTCACCGTGCCGATCGCCACCCCCAGCGAGAAGGCGATTTCCTCGTAACTCAGGCCGTCAATTTCCCGCAGCACGATTGCGGTGCGCTGCTCGAACGGCAGCGCCTCGAGCGCCGCCCACACGCGGTCCGCGGTTTCCTTCCGGCGCAACGCGAGTTCGGGCGTCGCCGTGGCATCCGTCAGCACGTCGTCCCCGTGCTGCTCGAGGTGCGCGTCGAGCGACACCTGGTCCGACTTGAACCGGCGCCGCCACCATCGCTGCCGGTTCCGCGCGAGGTTGATCGCGATGCGGTAAATCCACGTCCGGAGGGCTGACTGGCCCCGGAACCGATCGATCGTGCGGAAGACCTGGAGGAACACATCCTGCGACAGGTCGCGCGCCTCCTCGTAATCGCCCAGCAGGTGGAAGGCCAGCTGAAACACCATCCGCTGGTTGTCGGCGACCAGCTCGCTGCAGGCAGTTTCTTCACCGCGCACGCAGCGATGCACGAGTATCGCCTCGCGGTCCGCTACGTCGGGCCAACTCAGGGCGGGCGCGTCTTTCACGAGCAGCTCCTCGGCCACGAGAGTGTCTCCCCGAACTATAGCAAGTTCCCTGCAGCCTGTCAGGCGCCGATTCGCGGGGAGGATCTCGAGCCGTACCCGGCCGACGCCCGTCCCTGGTAGAGTTAGACACGAAACGGAAGCAAAGGTTCCATCTGCTGCTAGGATAGACGCCTGATGTTCCGCACGCTTGCCGGGGCGCTCCTGATGACGGCCGTGGCCGCCGGCGTGGTCGTCGTCGGGCTTTCGGTCCAGCGGGATCTCCGCTACCAGGATCTCCTTGCCGCCGGCAATCGCGCGCTCGCCACGGACCAGACCTTCGCCGCCATCGAGGCCTTCAGCGGCGCGATCGCCCTCCGCGAAGGGTCGATGATCGCCTATCTCCTGCGCGGCGAGGCCTACCGCAAGCGGGGCGAGCCGGAGTCGGCGCTCCGGGACTTTCGCGCGGCGTCCCGCATCGACCGCAACGCCGTCAAGCCGGCGGAGTTGATGGGCGATGTCGAGTACGACCTTGGCCGGTTCCCGAAGGCGGTCGAGGCCTACCGCCGGTCGGCCGCCATCGACGACGCCAACGCGCGGGTGCAATACAAGCTCGGATTGGCCCTGTTCCGCTCGGGTGACGCCGCAAGCGCCGCCGTGCCCCTCCGCCGCGCCGCCCGGCTCGATCCG
>JAWOGY010000318.1:0-6185 GCA_046496425.1 Vicinamibacterales bacterium | reverse complement strand
CAGGCCATGCCCCTCGCCCAGGGTGTATAGTCCCCTCATGGCACACGGATCAACGGCCGCGACGGCGGGCATCGGGTTCGGAACGGCGCTCGCGATCACGATCTCGTGGAGCGCCAACAAGTCGATCCTGTGGGCGATCATCCACGGCATCTTCTCGTGGCTCTATGTGATCTACTACGCGCTGGTCAAGTGAACGCACGCGGATTCGCCGCGTTCGGCCGCGCCGCTTCGGGAAGGCCCGTCGTGATTGGCCCGTTCCTTGCCTGAGGAACGGTGTGCGCACACGGGACGTCCCGGCGCCCGCGGCAGACGGCGAGCCGTGCCGGCGGTGCAGGCGCGCAGAGGCCCCAATGACTGACAAGGGCGACTGGCCCGCGGTAATCGAAGAGCTGCTGCGTCTCAACAACGAGATCGCGGTGCTCGAGGGCGATCGCGCCCGCCAGACATTGGTGCTGGAAGGCGAGTTCGGCCGCCTGGCTGAAGCAAACCGATCGCTCGAAGAATCCCTCGAGCGGCTCAAGCTGGCGTCAGCCGCCCTGGAACGGATCGGCGCCGTGCTGCCGATCTGCATGGAGTGCGGAAAGGTGAAGAATCCGGCGGCTGAATGGCAGGAGATCGCGCAGTTCCTGCAGGAAGGCGTGGTCCCGCTGAGCCACGGGTACTGCCCCGACTGCGCGTCCGCCGTCGAGACGCGGCTCGGCCTGAGGGACAGCCATCCTGCCGATCCCGCCGACGCGGGTGACGCCTGAGCGGGACTTCCGCGACTCAGCGCGAGAGCCGGGCGAGGCGCCGGAACACCGCGCGCACCCGGGAGACGAGCACCCCGGCGTCGAACGGCTTGAGGACGTAGTCGTCGGCGCCGAGTTCCAGCACCCGCTCCTCGACACCCGCCTCGCCCTCTGCCGTGAGGACGACGACGGGGAGCGCCCGGAAGCGCGCGTCGTTCCGCAACGCGCCGATGGCCTGGTAGCCGTCCATCTCGGGCATCATCAGATCGATCAGCAGGAGATTCGGCCTCTCCCGCGTTGCGAGCTCGATCGCCTCGCGTCCGTTTTCGCCCTCGATCACCTCGAACCCGTCTTTCTCGAGCAGGCGGCGGACCATCAGGCGAATGGTCCGGTCGTCGTCGACGACGAGCACCCGCTGACGGTCCGGTACCCGGGAGGATTCGGGTGTGTCGCTCTCGTCGGCCAGGACGCGGTTGATTTCTTCAATCGAGGTCACACCGGATTCGACCAGTGAGAGCGCCACCTCCCGCATGGTCCGGTGCCCGCCGGCCCGCATGGCGGCGCGCAGTTCCCGCTCGCCTGCGCCGCTCCCGATGGCCTCCCGCAAGGCGTCATCGGGCGTGAGCACCTCCGCCACCGGGACGCGGTCCGTATAGCCCGTGTGCCGGCATCGCGGGCAGCCCGCACCGGCCCGGGCGGGCACGCTGGCAATGCCGTGGGCGGCCCCCTCCTCGCGCGCGGCGGCCGGGAGGAGGAGCACCTTGCAGTCCGGACACAATCGCCGCACCAGGCGCTGGGCGAAGACGGCCGCGAGGCTGCCGGCGATCTTGAACGGCTCGAGGCCGAGGTGCTGCAAGCGGGCGACGGCGGCTGCCGCGTCGGTCGTGTGGAGCGAGCTCAGCACGAGGTGCCCCGTGAACGCCGCTTGCCCGACAATCTGGGCGACTTCGGCATCCCGGATTTCGCCGACCATGATGACGTTCGGGTCCTGCCGCAGCACGGACCGGAGCACCGCGGCAAACGTGTTCCCCGCTTTCACGTTGACGGCGGACTGGTTCACGCCCTCGACGTACCGCTCGACCGGGTCTTCGACGCTGACGATGTTCGTGCGGCCCGTGAGCAGGGCGTGCAGCGCCGCATAGAGCGCCGTGGTCTTGCCCGTGGCCGTCGGGCCCGTGAACAGGATGAGCCCGTCGGGGCGCGCGAGCGCGCGCCGCAGGCGCGCCAGGGTGACCGGATCGTACCCGAGGGACTCCAGCGACTTGAGGGGAGAGTGGCCGTCCACCAGGCGCATGACCACCTTTTCGCCGTGCACCGTCGGCAGGGTCGATAACCGCACGTCTATGGTGCCGGCGGCTTCCGACACCCGGAAGGCGCCATCCTGCGGACGATGGTGCAGCGCGATGTTCGTGCGCGCCATCACCTTGAATCGGTTCACGACGAGCGCGACGGCGTCTTTGGAAATCGCCAGCACCGGCTCGAGGATGCCGGACACGCGATAGCGCACATCGGCCCGATCGGCGAACGGCTCGATGTGAATGTCGCTGGCGCCGGCGTCGACGGCGCCCGAGACGATGCGCCGGCACAGGGCCACCGCCGCCGAGTCCGGATCGGCGGCGTGCTCCAGGGCCGATCCCGTCCGGGAGCGGAGTTCGACGTCCAGGCGGCTGAGCAGGTTGTCGAGCTCGCCGGCCCTGGGATAGCAACGATCGAGGGCGGCGACCAGCTGCGACGGCATCGCGAGCACGGCGGCCGCCCGGCGCCCGGAGGCGAAGGCCACGTCCCGATCCGCTTCGGGATCGAATGGCCGCGACGTCGCGTAGGTCAGTGTCTTGTTGTCCTCCTGCACCGGAACGATCAGGTGCCGCCGGGCAATCCGCTCGGGCACGAGCCGGCACGCGAAGGCGGCCGGCTGGGCCTGCTGGAGCTCGACGAGCGGGAGCCCGGCGATTTCGGCGAGCAGCTCGTAGGCCAGGCGCTCGGACACCTGCCCCGTTGCGATGAGCGCATCGGGCAATGCGACCTTCAGTCGCGTGGCTTCCGTGATCGCCAGATCCAATCCGCCCTGGGTGACGAGCCGGGCAGCGACGGCCCGCGTGCCGTAGTCGCGGACATCAAGCGCAGGGGCCGCACCAGGAGCGGCGTGCAGTCGGGCGGTCGGGGTGTGTACGTCGAACATGTGGGTCGCTCTGAGTTTCTGTGGCGATGGGCCTCACGCCGGCGCGGCCTCGGCCTCGGCCTCGCGCGTCCACTCGGGGCTCGAGGCCACTTCCACCCGGTTGGCGCCGAGTCGTTTCGCCCGATAGAGGGCCGCGTCCGCGGCACGGACGAGGCCGTCCGGCGTGATGGCGGCGCCGTCCTGGCAGACGGCCACGCCAATGCTCGTCGTGATCGAGACCAGTCCGTCTGGCGTATCCACGGGGTTCGCCGAGATTCCCGCACGCAGCCGCTCCGCCAGGGCGCTCGCCTGCCCCACGTCGCAGCCGGGCAGGATCACCAGGAACTCGTCGCCGCCACAGCGGCCGATGCCGTCGTAGGGCCGCAGCAGGGCCGTCATCGTCTCGGCCGTCGCGCGAACCACCATGTCGCCCGCGAGATGACCGAACGTGTTGTTGACCTCGCCGAACCGATCGAGGTCGGCGATGACGGCGGCCACGCTCCCGTGATCGCGGCGGGCACGCTGGAGCTCGTGCCCGAGAATCCGGAAGATCTCGGCGTGGTTCCAGAGTTTCGTGAGCGGGTCTCGTGCCGCTATGGACTGGTACAGATCGCGTTCCGCGATGAGTTCGTCCTGCAGGGCGAGAATGCGATGCCCCGCACGCAGCCGCGCCCGCAGTTCCGGCGGCCTGAACGGCTTGGCGATGTAGTCGTCGGCGCCGGCTTCGAGGCCGGCGACCAGGTCGTCCTGCCCGGTCTGACCGGTCAGGAGAATCAGGTATCGGTATGGAGTCGTGCGCTGATCCCGCACCTGGCGGCAGACCGATGCGCCGTCCATGCCGGGCATCATCCAGTCGAGAATGGCGAGGCGCGGCGCCTGCCCGGACAGCAGGGCGTCGCGGGCCGCGATACCGTCCGACGTGGAGACGACGCGGTATCCCCAGCGTGTGAGCGTGGCCGCAAGCAACTGCCGTGAGGCGCCGTCGTCGTCGGCAATCAGGATGTCCATCGCGGCCTCCCTCAGCGAGATGCCGCGAGTGCGTGCCCGTCCAGGGACGCACTGTCGAGCGCGGGTACGAGGCGCGCGAATTCCCGCGTGAGGTCGGCCGCGGCGGATTGTGCGCCGGCCACGTCGTTGTCGCGGCCCGCGCGTTCGAGCGCGGCGCCGGCCGCCCCGAGCGCATGGGCGCCCAGCGTGCCGGCCGAGCCCTTCACCGTGTGGCCGACCCGGCGGAGGCCATCGCAATCGTCTGCCTCGAGCGCGGCGGCGAGGTCGGCCTGCCGCGCGGGCATCTCGGAGAGGAACGCGGCAATCATCGCCTGCATCAATGGGACGTCGCCCTCGGCTCGTGCCGCCAGATCGCGGGCGTCGAAGACCGAGGCGACATCCGGCGCCGTCGCCGTCGCGGGAGCCGGCCTGGGGGCGAGCGCGCCATCGCCGAGCACGGTCTCGATGGCTCGCCGGAGGCTGTCCCGATCGATGGGCTTCGACACGTAGTCGTCCATGCCGGCGTCGAGGCACAGCTCCCGGTCGCCCTTCATCGCGCGCGCGGTCATCGCGATGACCGGCAGGCGCCGGTTTGTGGCGAGCTCCCGGACGCGGATGGCGCGGGTCGTCTGGAGCCCGTCCATGTCGGGCATCTGAACGTCCATGAACACGACGTCGTAGGGCACGAGCGCGACGGCGTCGAGCGCCTCCCGGCCGCTGCCGACCTGGTCGGCTCTCATGCCGAGCTTCTCGAGGAGCCGGACGGCGAGCTTCTGGTTGACCGCGTTGTCGTCCACGACCAGGGCACGCAGATGAGGGCCGATTGGGTTCGTGACGGGCGCCGGCCCGGAGGCCGGCAACTCGGCCGCGGGGGCGGCGAGGCGCGCGAGGCAGTCACGCAGATCGACCAGCTTGAGCGGTTTGGCGAGGAAGGCCGTGAATCCCAGCGCGCGCAGCCTGTCCAGATCGCCCCGGCTGCTGCGCGAGGAGAACAGCACGAGCTGCAGGCTGCGGAACGAGGAATCCTCCCTGATCAGCCCGGCCAGCGTCTCCCCGTCGACCTCCGGCATGGCCGCGTCGATGATGGCCACGCCGAACGGGTCGTGCTGATCGATGCCGGCGCGCAGGGATGCCAGCGCTGTCGCGGCGTCGGGGGCGCTGGCGAATGGGCACCCGAGCGCCTTGAGCTGCTCGCCGAGGACGAGCCGGTTCGTCGGGTGATCGTCGACGAAGAGCACCCGCGGCTTCGGGACGCCGGACGGCAGGCTGACGACCGCGTCGGCGCCGGGCGCCTGGCGCTCGAACGCCGCGGTGAACGAAAAGGTGGACCCGCGGCCAGGCGCGCTCTCAACGGCGATATCGCCGCCCATCAGATTCACCAGGCGCCGGGAGATGACCAGCCCCAGCCCGGTGCCGCCGAAGCGGCGCGTGATCGACGCATCGACCTGCGAGAACGACTGGAAGAGCCGGCCGATCGCCTCCTCCGGGATGCCCACGCCCGTATCCTGGATGCGGAAGCCCATCATCACCGATTCGTCGTCCTGCCGGACCCAGGTCGCCGTGACGGACACGTCGCCCGAGGGTGTGAACTTGACGGCGTTGCCCACCAGGTTGACGAGCACCTGCCGCAGGCGGCTCGGATCGCCCCTGAGACGGGTGGGGACGTCCGCGCCGATCAGGCAGTACAGCTGCAGGCCTTTCTGCTCCGCGGGCACGGCCATCATGTCGATGGTGTCCTCGACCACGGATCGCAGGTCGAAGTCGATGATTTCAAGTTCGATCTTCCCGGACTCGATCTTCGAGTAGTCGAGGATGTCGTTGATCACGGCGAGCAGGGCGTCGGCCGAACTGCGGATGATCTCGCCCTGCTCGCGCTGCTCGGCGCTGAGGCGCGTGTCGAGGAGCAGGCCGGCCATCCCGATGATGGCGTTCATCGGGGTCCGGATCTCGTGGCTCATGTTGGCCAGAAAATCGCTCTTGGCCACGTTGGCGGCCTGGGCCTGGTCGGCGAGTTCGCGGGCCCGTCGGGCTATTGCCTCGAGCCGAGCGTTGGCGGAGAGCACTTGCACACGGGCGTCCTCGGCCGCCTCCTTGGCGCGTCGCAACTCGGCGTCGGCCTGCTTGCGGACGCTGACGTCCCTGAGGACGCCGACGGCGTGCCAGCGGTGGTCGACCAGCACCGAGGCGAGCGACAGTTCCACCTCGCACTCCGCGCCGTCCTTCCTGAGCGCCACCAGCTCGATGGTCTTGCCTACCGCGCCTCCCTGCCCCGAGCGCTGCCACGCCGGGAACGCGGCGCGGAGCGGGGCGTG
>JAWOGY010000304.1:0-69043 GCA_046496425.1 Vicinamibacterales bacterium | reverse complement strand
AGCTCGGCCTTGCCGGGGGCGAGCTTCCTGTTCGACGAGATTGTTGTGCGCTGCAGACCGAGGAACACGTAGTCGTAAGCCGGCACGCCGTTCTTCACGTAAAGCGACCAGCCGCCGAAGCGCCCGCCCTGCGCGATGATCGTGCCGTTGCCGCCGCCCGCCCGCACCTCGATCTCGGCCGTGATGGTCTTCGAGCGGTTCTTTACGTTGATGAAGACGCCTTCCAGCATGCCCGTCATGCCTTCAGCGAGCGTCAGCGACGTGCGACCCCCCATGATATCGGGCCGCCCGACGGCTTCTGGATCCATCCGTTCGAAGACGCGGTCGTCCATCGGGAGCACGCCGTACTTCCCGGCCTCTGCGAGATACAGCGCCTGCAGGTCCGCGAGCCTCTTCGGCTCCTTGGCGGCCAGGTCGTTAGCGAGGCTGAAGTCGTTGCGCACGTCGTAGAGCTGCCAGGCCGAGTTGTCCTGCAGCGTGCGGCGCGGCTTCTGCTCCCACGGCGCCTTGTGAATCGTCCGCGCGAACCAGCCGTCGTGGTAGATGGCGCGGTTGCCCGCCATCTCGAAGTACTGCGTGGCGTGGCGCTCCTTGGCGTTGGCGTCCTCGAACGTGTAGTTCAGGGGGACACCCGCCATCGGAACCTGCTTCACGCCGTTGACCACCGTGGGTTCCGGAAGGCCGGCCGCCTCGAGGATTGTCGGCGCGACGTCGATGACGTGGCCGAATTGCGAGCGGATCTCGTTCTTCGACTTGATGCCCTTCGGCCAATGCACCACCATGGGGTTGCGCGTGCCGCCGAAGTCCGACGCCACCTGCTTCATCCAGCCGAACGGGCTGTCGAGTGCCACCGCCCAGCCGGCTGCCATGTGCGGGTAGGTCTCGGGCCCACCCCACTTATCGACGAGCTTGAGCATGTCCTCGACCTTCTCCTCCACCCCGTTGAAGTAGGTGTACTCGTTGAACATGCCGTTCATGCCACCTTCGCCACTGGTGCCGTTGTCCCCGGCGATGTAGAAGACCAGCGTGTTGTCGGCTTGACCCGCCTCTTCGAAGGCCTCAAGCATGCGGCCAATCTCGTAGTCGGTGTATTCGGCGAAGGCCGCGAAGACCTCGGCTTGGCGCGTGAACAAGCGCTTCTCGTCGGCGGTGAGCGCCTCCCAGTCCTTGATATCCCGTGGTTTCGGCGCGAGCGTCGTGCCGGGCGGCACGATCCCCAACTTGATCTGCCGCGCCAGTGTCTCTTCGCGGATCTTGTCCCAGCCCTGGTCGAACTTGCCCTTCCACTTGGCGATCCAGCTCTGGGGCACGTGGTGCGGGGCATGGGTGGCACCGGGCGCGAAGTAGACGAACGACGGCCTGTCGGGCGTCAGCGCCTTCTGGTGCTTGATCCAGGCGCGCGCCTTCTCGGTCATGTCGGTCATGAAGTGGTAGTTCGGGTCGTTCGGCAGCTCGACGACGGCGGTGCCGTCGTACAAAAAGGGCGCCCACTGGTTGGTCTCGCCGCCGAGGAAGCCGTAGAACTTGTCGAAGCCCTGGCGCGTTGGCCAGCGATCGAACGGGCCGGCGACGCTGGCTTCCCAGGCAGCCGTCTCGTGCCACTTGCCGAACGCGGCGGTGGCGTAACCGTTCAGCCTCAGCGTTTCCGCCAACGGCGCCGTCGCGGCGGGCACCTGGGCCGTGGCGCCCTGGAAGCCGGTGGCCATTTCGGTGATGAACGCCATGTTCGCCGTGTGATGGTTGCGCCCGGACTTCAGCGCCGCCCGCGTTGGTGAACACACCGCCGTGGTGTGGAAGTTGTTGAAGCGAAGGCCGTTCTCGGCGAGGCGGTCGAGCGTCGGCATCGCGATCGGGCCGCCGAAGGCGTCCGGCACGCCGAACCCCATGTCGTCGATCAGCACGATCACGACGTTGGGCGCGCCCTGCGGCGCCTTCACCTCGAAGCGCGGCGGGGCCGTCACGTTTCTCGCGTCAAGTTCGGTGGACGGCGGATAGTCCGGCTCCGCAAGCGGCAGCACCGTGCGGTCCATCGCCGCTGGTCCTGAGGCCGCCGGTTTCGGGGCTTCCGGCTTCGGACCGGAACAGGCCACGGCGGCTAGAAGTATTCCAGCTGCTGCGGCAGCCAGCCATGTCTTGACTCTCATCGTCGCGCTCCTCATGTCAAATGCCTGCTTCCGAGTGTCCAGGCCGTCTTGCTGTCGATACCGGCCGGGTCGCGCTGTCAAGGCTTGCAGTTGGTCATGCCCGACAGCACCGTGGGCTAGTCCACCAGAACGATTTCGCTCAACTTCCAGGTCTTGTCAAACCACGGGTCGAGCGGGCCATACAGGCGGAACAGCATGTTCCAGCCCTTGCCTGGGATCGTCTGAATCCAGTTGTTCTCCTTGCCTGCCGGCGCCTTCGGCCCGAAATAGACATCCACCGAGCCATCCGAGTTGACCAGCAATCCCTTGTCCAAGCTGCTCACCTGGGGAAAAGCCTGGTCAGTCTGCAGCATCGAGCGTGTCTGATTGTCGTACACGATTGCTGACCAGAAATCCTTGGCCGGGGCGTTGGGCAGCACGTGCAGGCGGTAGGTCCTGCCGCCGTCGAGCGGATCACCGTGGGCGTCCACGATGCCCGCCGCGTATTGGGAGCCCTGGCCGACCATCTTGGCTTCCATCGCAGGCGTGACGCCGGTCGCATAGAAGTAGAAGAAGGCGGCGGCATCGAGATAGCTCACGCCGGGTTGCGACTGGAACCTGTAACCGCCGAGCCATTGGCGCCACGTGCTGTTCGGATAGTAGAAGGCTTCCGGGATCCGGCTCTGGTACGTGATCGTGCGCGCAGTGGCATCACCCACCACCGCCGCCTCCGTGAGGATCTTCTTCATGCGGGCATCCGGGGAGAACGGCTTGCCTTTTTCGATGCCAATGGAGGCAAAGAAACCCAGCGTGACCGGATCGAGCGACTCGACGGGTTCGTTCTGAACGACGTAGTTAAGCAGGTCCCAGAACTGGTAATCGGCAGGAGCGACCGTGCTGAACGCGCGGCCCGAGACATTCACGAAGTTGTTGGCCGGCGGATTGGCGGTCTGCGACAGAGGGTAGACGCGCGTGAACTTCTTGAGGTTCGCAATGGCGGGCTTGATGTCCCCTTTCACCGGCATGTTGCGCCAGATGAGGATGGACTCGAACGTGGGGACTCGAACGACGTGGTAACCCTCCGGCGCCTTGTCCTTGTACCCGGGGGGCAAGAGCAGATACTTGCCGCCCTGGCCCTTGTCGGGTCCGACCATGCCGATGTCGGTCACGTACTTGAACCAGAAGTCATCGATCATGCCCAGTGTCATCGGGGGCACTTCGACGACCAGCGGGCCCTTGTGCAGATCGATCCAAATCCACGTGTAGGGCGTGGTGGCGTTCGGCGTAAGAAAGACCGAACGCGCGTCCAGGTTCTGTTCGAACGTCGTTATCGTGACGTTTGCGGGACCGACTTTCAGCAACCCCTCCCGCAGCCCGGCCACGTTCACTGGTGCCAAGGCCAGCAGGTAAGCCTGCACGGCGCGTTGGAAATCAAGATTGTCGTAGATCTTCTCGACGGTGGGCTTGTCCGGAAAGCCGTCAAAGAATTTCAGCGTGCCCAGACGGGTCTCGACGCTCGCGGGAATGGCAATTCCCGGGGGAATGTCCGTGGTCATCTTAAACGTCGGTGCGCTCTGCGCATGTGCGGCAGTGGCAGCTGCGGCAAACCCAACCACGCTAGCAAGAAAGCGCCTGATGCTCCTGACCTTCACTGAGATCTCCCTTACGTTTCGAGTGTCTTGAGACGCTCCAGCTGCCCCGGCAGCCAGTCATCTATTGAGTCTCATCGTTGTGCTCCTCGTGTCGGTGCGGGCTTGCGCGTGCCTGGGCCGTGCTTTTTCGCGACACCGGCCGGGTCGAGTGATCAGGGCTTGTAGTTGGTCATGCCCGGACCTGTCTTGTCGTAGACGTTGAAGAACTCATCCGCCATGATCGTGGCGACGCCGCCCTCCGGCCGCTCGATCAGATCCCTCTCCAGGGTCTTGACCCGGAACTTCCAGCCCGCTGGGAGTTTCTTGAACCGGCTTTGCCCGGCGGCGACGAATTCCTCGTAGGTGTATTTCGGCGTGAGGCCCAGCTGGAACCCCTTCATGACCCACGTGTTGCCTTCCGCATCGTCCAGCAGCAGCACGGTGGTGCCCTTATTCCAACCCAGCCCGCTTTTCCGTGCGATGGTCATGGGCTTGTAAGGCGTCGTTTCCGCGACGCCGCCGGCGTTGTCGCCCATGTTCAGCTGGGCGACCCAAGTGGCTGCGATGCCGTTGAAGGTCCGCTCCACGCCCGCGTCTATCTCCGTCCAGTCGGGCAACCACAGCTTCGGGCCGTTCAGCGATGCGCCGGCGACGCCCAGTTCCTTCTTCATCGCCTCGAAGTCGAGGCCCTCGACACGCGCCTGCGGGGCGGTGTCTCTCGAGGCCGGGATGCTGCTGGGGGTGAACATGGTGTTGTAGCACTCGGCGACCGGCTTCCCTGTCTTCGCGTCGCGGTGGGCGAGGAAGATCTCGATGAAGCGGGTCTTGTGCATGTTGTCGACACGCTTGAATTTCGCGCCAGCGCCGTCGGACGCCACCTTCGGCACCGCCGGGGGCGACTGCTGCGCAGGGGTCGGCCACCCGCACATGGCTACAAGGGCGACGGTCAGCGCCAGGTGGTTCCATGTCTTCATCGTGCTGCTCCTTCAAAATCCCGCTTCGCGACGCGGGCGGATAGATTCCGGGAACTACTTGTGCGGGACGACTGCTGGCAACTTGTACGTCCCGTCGACAACCGAGGCGCCCGGCCTGTAGATGCGCATGATGTAGTTCCAGCCATCGCTCACATCGAGCCGGTTGGTGACATCGCCGCAGGCCGCCTTCGACCCGAAATGCACCGTGAACGTGCCGTCGGTGTTCACCTTCACCGTTGACGAATTGACGATGTTGGTGTCGCTCTTCATGTAGCCGTCGCTGCCATACACGGTGATGGACCAGAACGCGTTGTGCTGCGGCGGCTGATACGTGGCCTTGTAGCACCGAATGGAATCCTGGCCGCCGTTGTAATTCAGGTAAGTGGCATCCCACTCCGGAAACAGCCCCCACCCCGCCGCCGCCGCGATATGGCGGGTCTTCTCGTCGACCTTGCCCCTCGGTCCCTGCATCCCCTTGAAACTGGCGTACTGAGCCGAGTCCTTCTCGTATCGGGCCGTCAGGGCCGTCAGCGACGCGAGGTCCCACGTGAACGCAGGCAGCGGATCGGCGCGGCCGGCCTTGATGATGAACTGATCCTGCAGGGTGTTCACCAGGGCGATTTCGGCCGTGTCCTTGGGATTGACCACCTGGATGCGAATGCCGACGCCCAGGTGCTTGGTGTCCCTGGACAATTCGTGCGTGCCGGCCGTGTAAATCACCATGGGGCAATAGTGGTCGTTGTCGACGAGATACACCGAGGCGTAGCGGTCCTTCGGGAGTATCGGTACGGTGATGGTCGCCCCCTTGGACGTATCGACCACCGCCATCGAGTAGAGCGTATCCCGGTTCATCCGGACGACGTTCTGCTTGTCCAGCGGCGTCGGTCTGCGGAAATGGAACAGGCGGTTCACGCCGCCCGCCATCTTGACGATATTGCCGAACTGCCTGTCGGATTCCGCTCGGATGTAGGTCTCCGGCGACACCGTGACGCCGGTGGCGGGGGCCATCTGCGCGTATGCGATCGCCACCGCCAGCGCGCCAACCAGCGCGGCGGCGATGATCATGGGTGTGCGGGTGGTGTTCATGGTGCGCTCTCCCGGGCCAGGCTCACGTTGTTCGGGTCATCGGCGCCGCGCGCCGCCGCCGCTGCGTGCGCTGCCGCCGCTCGGCCTGTAACTGCTCGCCTTCGCCGAGCCGCTCTTGACGCCGCTGTACGCCTGCGTGCGCTCGGTGCCGGCGGCTCGGGCGCTGGCGTCGCGCTGCACCTGGCTGGCGGTCTGCCCGCTCCACCCCGACGGGCTGGCTTGCGCGCCAGCCTGCTGGGCCTGCTTGCGTGCCTGCGTGCCAGTTTGCTGCGCTTGCGCCTTGGCCTGCTGCTTCTGCTCCGTCGTCGGAGGCTGAACGGTGCTCCAACCGCCGTTTTCGTACTTCTGGTAGCCGTCGCCGGACTTCTTGTAGACGTTGCCGTCGTGGCCCGCGTAGACGTCGCCGCTGCCGCTTCTCGCGACGGAGGTATTGCCGGCCGCCCCGCTGCGCGTCACCGCCGCACCGCCCTCGCTGGTCCGCCCGGCGGCGGTCGTCGAGCCGGTCCGGTTATTGGTCGCGTGCGCCGTCTGCGCCCAGTCGTCGCCGCGCTGGACCGTGGTCGAGCCCCAGTTGCCGTACACGTTCGATCCCTGGCGCGTCTCGCCGTAGGCCCCGGTCCGCGGGTTGTACGCCTGCGCCGCGCCCTGCGCGCCGTAGGGTCCGTAGGTCATCGCTCCGCGCGCGTAGGTGCCGGTCCTCGAGTTGTAAGCCTGTCCCGCTTTCGCGCCGCCGTAGGGCCCATAGGCCGCCACCCCGCGCGAATAGACGCCGGTTGACGGGTTGTACCTCGCCCCGACGCCGGCCCCACCGTAGGGACCGTATGCCACCGCGCCGCGCCCGTAGGTACCGGTCCACGGGTTGTAGAACGCCGCGTAGCCGTAGGTGGGGTAGTGCGGGTAGTAGATCGGGCGCGGCCCATAGTAGGCATAGGGCGGGTAGTAGTAGCCCGTGCCCCACACCGCGCAGCCCCACGCGACCATCAGGCCCGTGAACGCCAGCGCCGTGGCGAACACCACCGCGTCGTTGTTCGATTCCTGCACGGTCACGTAGGTGACCGAATAGGACGGCGAACTGGCGGGAATCTGGTAGATCGCGGCGGGAACCGACCCGGTCACTTCCCACGGCCCCGTGGGGCTCTTGGCCATGAACCACACACCCTGGAAGCACATGTAGTAGAGGTCGCCGACCTTGAGGATGTCCTTGTCTGTGTTGACGGCGCGTGACACCGTCGTCTTCTCGACAGGCTGAAACTGCGGTTCGCCCTGATAGACGACGCCGGGTGCGGGCGTGCTCTTGGCGACCCGGGCCGTCTGGGGAATTTGCGCGAGCAGCACCGCCTCGGCCGCTTCCGGCGTGCCGGGCACGGAGGCCAGCACGCGCGATCTGTCGTGTTCGAGCGGGATCTGCTTGAAGTCCCCGGGCAGGGTCGGCGTGGCGAACGTCCATGGTCCGCCGAAGTCGGGAGCGGAGAACCAGCGTCCCGCGACGAGGTAGTACACCGGGCCCGCATTGCCCATTCTGAACACGTCGGCGTCGGTGTTGCTGACCCACAGCAGCGTGCCCGCGCCCGGCACCGGAACGTACTTGGGCTCGCCACCGAGGAGGATCATCTCGGCGGGCACGGTGCTGACATACACCCTTGGCGCCTGGGCGGGGGAGATCTTCTTCCCGGGCAGCGCGCCCTTCGCGTCGCTGAAGTTGTCATCGGCGGGCAGCTTGAAGAAGCTGTCGGGGAGCGGCCCCGCGTAGGCCCAGGGTCCCTTCACGTCGGTCGCCTTGAGCCAGGTGTCCGTCGCGAGCAGATACAACGACTTCGTCGGGGCGTGCTCGAACAGGTCCCAGTTCGTGTTGACGGCGTACCGAAGATCGTTGCCCGGGATCTGGCTCCAGATCGGCGCGCCGTCGATGTTGACGAGGATCGCCGGTGTCTTGCTGAAGAACACGGTGGGCGGGTCGGCCTTGATGCCCTCGGCGTTCTTCGGGATGATCTGGCTCGTGTCGAGGTTGGCCAGCACGCGGTCGAGGCCGAGCACGCGCTGCTGCAAAGGAATCGACTCGGAGATCTCGTTGAGGAGGTCCCGGATCTGGTCCTTCTGCAGGCCTGGGAAGTTCGACTGCGTGATCGCGAAGTCGGAGAAGCTGACCAGGCGGTTCTCCACCGACACGCTCGAGTTGGCCTCGACCTTCACGGTGCCGTAGGCGGTCGCCGGCGCGCCCTTCGCCTGGTACGACACCGCCGAATACATGACCAGGTGGCGCTGGTCCGCCCAGCTGGAAATCTGGGGCTGATAGACGACCTGCGCCGCGCCGGCGTTGGTGGTGAAGGCCTTCGGCCACCCGCCATCCACCGTGGGATCCGGCTGGGCCGCAGCCTGAGCGGCGGGTTTCGGCGCGGCCGCCTTGGCGGCTGTCTGGGCCTGGACCAGCGGCGCGAGAGGCGAGGCGCCCATGCAGAGTGCCGTGACGACGGCCACCCGGGCGAATGCGGTTGTGCGGCGGAACTGAATCGTGGTCACCTGGAGATCTCCTTCACGGTGATGCTGGCGGCGTCGCGGTCGGGCTTGTCACTGCCTCGCGTACTCGAAGTTCTCGATCGTCGCGGTGAGGTTCTTGCCGGGTGCGTTGACCGTGGTTCGCGCCGCGTAGTTCGGCCCGCCGCCGCCCACTGTGGCGAACTCCACCGAGCCGTCCACCGGGTCGTCATCGAGTGTGGCCGTGAACAACACGCGGTGGATGGCCTGCGTCTTCGGATCGATTTCGTAGACCAGCTTGTCCCCCTTGGCGATGACGTCGGTCGCGTACAACTGGACCCAGCCGCCGGGCGCCTGGGCCGTCATCACCCGCGAGAAGAACGCCTGGAGGAGCGCCGGCGACGGCGTCAGGTAGCCTTTGCAGAGTTCGGCCAGATCCTCGACGTAGTCCTTCATCTCGGCCGTCTTCTTGGCCACGACCCGGCCCTTCAACCCGCGCTGCGGCTGCGATGGCGGGGCGGCCTGCGTCAGCGAGGTCTTCTGCAGCTTGCCGTCGGCGTCGAAGCGCATCTGGTAGATCTTGGCCGGTTTCGCCTCGCCCTTGAGGCTGACTTCCACCCGCATCTTCCACGAGTACATCTTCAGTGCGGCCGCGTTCTGCTTGGCGGACACGCCGAACTGCTGGGCCATGGCCTGCATGTCCGACGATTGTGCGGAGGCGGCAACGGCCGCGGCCAGGATCAACGCGGAAGCCAATGTGACGTGTTTCACGGGTCTGCGGTCCTTTCTAGAATCTGAAGGTGAAGCCCATCACCGGGCCCTGAGTGAGTGCGTGGCTCTGACGGCTGCGACGTAGTCCAGCCCCCGGACTTCGCTCACCGTCCGAAACTCGATCGACGGCACGGATGGCGCGGCCTCCATCAGGGAGAGAAGATGGCTGAACGGTCCGGATTCGATCCGTTCCTGGATGTCCTCCTGCCTGGGCCACTCCTCGACGTAGCTGACAAGCTCGGGCGTATCGATGTCCCGGAGGATTTGCGCATGGGCGCAGCCGCGCTCGAGTCGCGCCGGCAACATCACGGAACGCAGGGCCTCGAGGATGTACTTGTCCCTCGCGGGCGGGAGCGTCATCCGAAGCAGGAGTTGGATCACGCCGTCGGAGTGAGCAAGCTTGCTGCCAAGCCAGCACAGCAGGACCTGATTTGGTTAAGTTGTTGAGAAAGAGCAACTTGGGAGCGACAGGTCAATGTGACGCCATCGAGGATTTTCAGTATTGAACTGGAGGTTATCCAAACAGGCTGGAGATGCTACGGACGCTTGATGCCAAACCTGGCGATGCGGTACTCGAGGGTTGTCGGTTTGAGGCCGAGGAGAACTGCGGCGCCCTTCTTGCCGCGAACGCGCCAACCGGTCTGCTGGAGCACGCGGAGCAGTTCTGCCCGATCGAGGCGACCCGCGGCAGCTCGTGGCAGCGGTGGTGCCTCCGGGCTGGGCCGCCCCCCGTCGGGAATCTCAATCTCCAGCACGGGCCCCGTCGCCAGGATCATGGCTCGTTCGACCGCATTCCGCAGCTCGCGCACGTTCCCTGGCCAGGCGTAGAGGGCGAGCGCGTCCAGGCTCGCGCGCGACACTCGCTCGATCCTCTTGCCCATCAGGCCGGCCAGTTCGTGGATGAGCGCATCGACCAGCAGGGGGATATCCTCCGGCCGGTCCCGCAGGGGCGGCACGCGAACCGGGAAGACGTTGAGCCGGTAAAAGAGGTCTTCCCGGAAGCGCCCATCGCGCACGTCCCGATCCAGGTCGCGGTTGGTTGCCGCGATGATGCGCAGATCCACGGGGATCGGCCGCGGGCTGCCCAGCCGCTCGACCTGGCGCTCCTGCAGCACCCGCAGCAATTTGGCCTGGATGTCCAGCGGCAGATCACCAATCTCGTCGAGGAAGATCGTCGACCCGTCGGCCAGTTCGAAGCGCCCCGCCTGCTTCGAGAGCGCACCGGTGTACGCGCCGCGCTCGCGCCCGAACAACTCGCTCTCGATGAGCGTGACGGGGATCGCCGCGCAGTTCACCCGGACCATCACGCGGTCGCGCCTCGGGCTCGCGCCGTGGATGGCATCCGCGACCAGTTCCTTGCCCGTGCCGGTCTCTCCGAGCAGCAGTACGGTCGCATTGGTCGGCGCGACTTTGTCGATCTCCTCCAGCATGCGGCGCACCGCGTCGCTCCGGCCGACAATGCGGCTGCGTTCCTTGCGGCTCGTCACTTCCTGGCGAAGGTAGGTGTTCTCGCGTTCCAGGTGTTCGCGGAGGCGCAGCACCTCCTGGTGCGCGGCCGCCAGGGCCTCCTCGGCGTGCTTGCGCGGCGTCACGTCCTGTGAGATGCCCATCACCCGATGCGGCGGCGCAGTGCCCTCCGCCTGGACCCTCCCGCGCGCGGCGATCCACCTGAGGTCGCCTTCCGGCAGGACGACGCGGTATTCGTCGGCGAATTCAGAGGCCGATGTGAGCGCGCGCATCACACGGTTCCGGACACGCTCGCGGTCCTCGGGGTGAACCACGGCGAGGAACATCTCGAAGGTGACATCCTGATCGCGAGGCACCCCGTAAAGCTCCTTGGCCGCCGGCGTGGCCCAGATCCGGCCCGTGGACATGTCCAGGTCCCACGGACCAGCGCCAGCGGAAATCGTGGCCAGCGCCAGCCGCGCCTCACTGTCCCGGAGAGCGTCGTGGATGCGCTTGCGCTCGATGGCGTTCGCGAACACCTCGCCGAGCAGCTGGAGCCGGGGCACGTACGAAGGCGGCCAGCGGACCTCCTGGTGGATGGCGTCGATGTTCATGACGTACCGGAGGTCCGCCCCGACTGCGATGGGGATGTTGAGGGTGGAACGGACCCCCATGGCCCTGTGGGAGGCGCGATCCACGGAGGCCTCTTGCGGCACGTCGTCGTAGCTGTCGACGACGAACGGCTGGCGGCGTTCGACGACGAGGCCGTGCCCGTACGGGAAGAGACCCGCGAGGTCGATGTCCCTTGATACGCGATCGCGCAGCGTCTCGGCGTACCACGCATGAATCAGGTGCAGGCTCCGCCGGTCCGGACTGACCGCGAGGATTCCACCGCGGTCGGCGCCGAAAAACCGGATGACGCGCCCGAGTGCCTCCTCGACGGTCGCCTGGAGCGCATCCTCGGACGCCGACACCAGCTTCGCCGAGAGCCCTGAGATCAGCGTCTCGAAGTCGAGCCGGCTGGCCAGGTCTGGCGTTGGCTGGATCCGCGGGGACATCTGCCTGAGTGTGCCACAAACTCCGGGTTATGCGTCCGCGCATGGCGGGGGGCCGGGCCGCTCGTGCCTTCCCGAGGCGGTTCGCCCCGCCCGGACCGCTTTCCACGCGGCGGCGCCGATGATGAGAACCCCTCCGGCAAGCGGCCACGAGCCTGGCGTTTCGCCGTGCAGCCACCAGGCCCACAGCGGGCTCAAGGCGGGTTCGACAAGCAGCAGCAGTGAGGCTTCGACGGCCGGGACGTGCGTGATCGATCGCGTGAGCAGCACGTACGCCAGTCCCACCTGGAACACGCCGAGGTAGGCCACGCCGACGACGTCGGCCGTGCTGACGCCCGCGAGCGGCAGCGCCATTGGCAGGCAAATGCCAAACGTCACGATGTTGCCGACGACGGCGGCATTGCCAGCCCCGCCAGCCATCGCCGCCGGGTCACGCTTCTCGAGCCATCGCAGTCCCAGCAGCGTGAGGCTCCAACTGCATCCGCTGAGGACGCCGATCGCGTTGCCCAGCAGACGGTTTGGAGCGGTGGCGGTGGGCTCGCTGTGTCCCAGGAAGAGCAGGAGCATGCCCGCGGCGATGACGGCCAGGATGGGAACGTCCCGCCTGGGCAAATGTTCGCCGAGCAGGATCGGTGCCAGCACGGCGAGATAGAGCGGCGCGGTTCCCTGGAAGAACACCGTGTTCGCTGCCGTGGTGAGCTGGTTCGCGGTGATGAAGGTGATGACGGTCGCCCCATAGGCTGCGCCGACAAGCAGCGCCGGCACCGAGAAGCGGGGGAGTCGGCGCACCGCAAGGAGCAATACGATCGCCGCGATGCCCGACCGGAAGCTGGAAATCTGCCAGTTCGTCAGGGACACCGCCTTGATGCCGGCGCCGCCGGTCGACATCAGCAGCGCCGTCAGGAGAATTTGCCCACGGGGCGGGATGCGCAGCACAGCGGCCATCGTACACCGGCGCCGCGTCCCCGGCGCCGTTCGATGCGTGAACCGCGGCACGCCGGACCCCGTCCAATCCGGCATGGCCTTGCGCCTCGGGTGGATGTGTCTGCTCGCCTTCGCCGTGCCCGCTCTCGGCGCGCCGCCGCCGCTGGTGGTGCTCACCCCGGCGGGCACCGGTCAGGCAGGACTGCCGGTGCTGGTCCGGCGCCCGCCCGACGAGATCGACCGGGTCCTGTCACGAGGGTTCGCGGGACGGATGCTTCGGCTCTATGCCCTCGAACAGGAGTACCTGCGGCGGCAGACGGGGAGGGAACCGGAGCCGGCATATCTCCTGTTGTCGAGTCAGCAGGGAGGGTTCCCGCGCTTCGGCTTCGTGCTCGATGGCACGGCCAAGCCAGGCGCGGGCTACGTCGATCTTCATCGGTCTTCGACACTCGCCGGACGATTCGGCGCCATGGACCAGATCTTCCCGCACGAATTGCTGCACATCATCGCGAGGCAGCTCGCGGGCGAACCGAGGGAGAGCGGCGCCAACCAGGTCCACGCCATCGGCGTGCGCACGGACCCGGTGACAGCGTTCCAGGAGGGGTTCGCGGAGCACGTCCAGATTATGTCCGTCGACGATCCGGACGCGCATCCTGCCACGCACGGGCTCCGGGAGGATCCCGCCGCCCGTGCCCGCGCAGACAGGGAGTTCGCCGGATACGCCCGCGGCGTCGGTGCGCGCTACGAACTTGGAGGCCCGGCCGAGCTTCGTTTCCTGCTCTGGTTCAGCTCGGCGGAACAGGTCCAGCGATACCATGCGGTGAAGGCGAATCTCTTTGCCAGAGAGGCGCCGGTCCCCGATCGTCTGCTTCGGCGTGGCGACAAGTACGCCGCCTACCTCTATCAGAGCGTCGTGCCCGGCGCTCCCGACGGCTCCCTGAAGGCTCCTGGCGTACTGCTGTCCACAGAGGGTGTGGTGGCCCACCTCTTCTGGCGCTGGGTCACCGACAGCGGTCTTCAGCAGCGCTACCGGGATGGAGACTTCTATGCGCGCTTCGGTGTGACCTCATCCGCCGTGGACCCGCTCGACAACGTCTATCTGAAGATCTTCCATGCCCTGCATGCGGGGCGGGCAGGAGACACGGTGTCGTTTCTCCGCGCCTACATCGCTCAATTTCCGGACGAGGCGCCCCTCGTACAGCAGGTCGTGACGACGGCGCTCGGGGGCAGGGACGTGCCTGACGCGCCCGAAATATGGCTCGCGAACCCGGCGCTCCAGACCGGCACGAGCCTGTTCGACCAGTTCCGGGCGCTACCTCGCGTGCACACCTTCGATGCTAACGCGGCCTCCGCACTCGACTGGCTCGCCGTGCCGGGCGTCACGCTGGGGACAGCGGGCCGGATCCTCGAGGGCGTTCCGTACCGGGACATGGAGGCCCTCCTCGACCGGGCTGGCCACGCCCCGGCTCTGGACCGGCAAATCGCAGCGATGGACGTCGCGATGGGCGAGCTCCGCCGAGCGTCGGAAATGGAGGAGTCGCTCAGCCTCTGGCCCGTCCTCCAGGCGTACCTCTGGCGGTTCGCTGCCTACGTGGCGGCCGCGTCGGCCCTCGGCGCGTGGATGGTTCGCGCGGCGTGCCGGGTGCGTTGGCGCTGGGCCATCCCGTGCGGACTCCTGTCGGCGCTCCTGGTGTTCGCGTTATCGTGGGTGGTCATCAGCCCCGCGTGGATGCCGCTGGCTGCGCCGGCGCTGGTGGGCGGACTTCCGGCAGCGGCATGGTCCGGCGTCCGCCGGCGCAGCTGGAAGGGCGTGGTGCGAGCGCTGGCCGCCTGGGTGGCCGCGGCGGTTCCGGCGGTCCTGCTCGCCAGCGGCCTGTGGTAGGCGAATCGCTGGCAGACTGGCGTACAGACGACGGGGACCTTGCGGTCCCCCTCGTGAGAAACGCTGACGCAACGGCCGTTAGCCGTGCAGGCTGTGGTACTTCGCCTCGAGCTGCTCGCGCGATTCCGGATGGTTCGGATCCGGGATGATGCAGCCATCCACCGGGCACACGTCCACGCATTTGGACGTGTCGTACGCGCCGACGCACTCGGTGCACTTCGCGGGGTCGATCACGTAAATCGACTCGCCCTGGGTGATGGCCTCGTTCGGGCATTCCGGCTCGCACGCGCCGCAGCTGATGCAGTCTTCATTAATCCACAGTGCCATGTCTCGTTGCCTCCAGTTATTCGAATCCGTCCGCGAACGCTCGCGTCGCCGGGACCGTCCTGCCAGCCTGCGTGCGGGAGCCCGCGTCCACCGCAGGGACGGGCCGCAATCCCGTCTCTCACTTGTATAGCAAAGTCCGATCCGGGCTACTAGGCCCAAAAATGGTCGCATTTCCGGCAGATCGCGCCGCGATGCCGGTTTCTCGGCGCCCCGGCGTCGAGAAGCCGCTACACCGCCTCGAGGGCCTGGGCGAGGTCGGCGATGACATCGGATGGATGCTCCACGCCTACCGAAATACGGACCATCGCCGGCGTGATTCCCATCTCGGCCTGCCGGTCTGGCGGGATGTCCGAGTGCGTCATCGTCGCCGGGTGCTCCATCAGCGACTCCGTGCCGCCGAGGCTCACCGCGAGCTTCACGACCTGCAGCTTGTTGAGCAGCCTGAAGGCCTCGGCCTCGCCACCGTGGATCTCGAACGAAAAGGTGGACCCGGGGGAGTGGCACTGGCGCTTGTAGAGATCGAACTGCGGGTCTCCCGGCGCCAGGAACCCGAGATACTGCACGCTCTTCACCTTCGGGTGGTCAGTGAGGAACTCGGCGACGTAGCGCGCGTTCTTCATGGCGCTGGTCATCCGGAGCTTCATCGTTTCCAGGCTCCGCATGAGCAGCCAGCAGGTGTGCGGGTCGGAGATCGTGCCGAGGATGGTGCGCATCCCCCGGACCGGGGCAATGGTTTCAGCGTTCCCGAGGCAGGCGCCGGCGATGAGGTCGCTGTGCCCGCCGACGTACTTGGTCAGGGAGTAGATGACGAAGTCCGCCCCGTGCTGGAGAGGCCGCTGCCATAGCGGGCCGAGAAACGTGTTGTCCACGGCCAGGAGCGCGCGGCGGCCCTTCGCGTCCGTCAGACCGCGCGCGATCTCGGCGCAGCGGGCGATGTCCACCAGGCCGTTTGTGGGATTCGCCGGGGTCTCCAGATAGATCATGCCGATGCGCCCGAGCGGCTTTGCAGCCTCCAGTGCCGCGTCCAGCGTGGGCTCGAGGCCCCCGGACCCGAACCACACACGGCGAATGCCGAACTGGGGCAGGATGTTCTCGATCAGGAACTCGGTGCCGCCGTACACGGGCGCGCTGGCCAGCAGCACATCGCCCGGACGTAGCACGCTGAACATGGTGGTCGAGATCGCCGCCATGCCCGACGAGAACACCAGGCCCGACTCGGCGTCGTCCCACAATCCGAGCCGATCCTCGAGGATCTCGAGGTCGGGGTTGTTCACGCGGGAGTAGATGAGCCCCGGTTCCTCGGCCGGACCCTGCTCCCGAAGGCCGTAGGCCAGTTCGAAGAACGCCTTGCCGTCTTCCGCCGTTTTGAACGCGAACGTGGACGTCTGGAAGACGGGGCACTTGACGGAGCCTTCGGAGAACTGCGGGTCGTACCCGTAGCTCATCATCAGGGTCTCAGGACTCAACGGATGCCCGTTGATGTCGCGGTGCCGGTACTTCTTCGGTGGATGGAGCATGGCCCGTCCTCCGCGTCAGGCCTGTGGGGGGCGTGCTCAGGCCGCCGCACGCAAGTGATGAAACGGTCTCTACTGTCCCAGGCGGGCGGGGAGATCCGCGACGACGTACCCCATCACCGCGAGGGCTGCCACGCAGCGGGCGATGTCCGCCGGCTCGATCCTGTCAATTGTGTCCGCTTCCGTGTGGTGGATGGTGAAATACAGCGCGCCATCCACGTCGAGCGACATCGAGGGCACCTTACCGGCCTGTACGCTCGGCCCGATGTCCGCGCCGCCTCCCGAGGGACCGATGCGCGACGCTCCGATGCCGGAGAGGAGCGAGGCCACGGCTTTGATCGTCGTCCGGGCCGCGTCGTTCCCGGAGAAGCCGAACCCGAGCGGCCGGAACACGCCGGCGTCGGATTCGATCATCAGGACGTGGTTGGCCAGTTCCGCCGTGTGCTGGTCGCGATAGGCGAGCCCCCCGCGGAGGCCGTTCTCCTCGTTCGTGAAGAGCACGACGCGGATGGTCCGGCGCGGCCGAAGCCCCAGCTTCTTCATCAGCCGGACGGCTTCCCAGGACGCGATGCACCCGCCGCCGTCGTCGGTGGCGCCGGTGCCGACGTCCCAGGAATCGAGGTGGCAGCCGAGCACCACCACTTCGTCGGGGCGTTCGCGCCCGACGATCTCCCCGATGACGTTGGCCGACTCGGCGTCGGGCAGCATCCGGGCCTCCATCACCAGGCGGACCACCAGTTTGTGGCCGCGGTCCTGGAGGCGCTGGAGGCGGTCCGCGTCCTCGTTGGCGATGGCGGCGGCCGGAATCCTGGGTTGATCAGGCGCGTAACTGAGGGCGCCGGTGTGCGGCGTGCGCAGCCCGGGCTGGCCGACCGAGCGCACCAGTATGCCCACCGCTCCGTGCGCGGCGGCCCGGTTCGCACCCGAACTGCGGTACTGCACCGTCGGGCCGTATCCGGTCCACGGCACGTTGTAGACGACGATCTTCCCCTTGAGGGAGGCGCCGCGCGCGTCGAGGTCGTCGAAGCTGCGGACGACGACGGCCTCGGCCTCGATGCCGCCGGGCGGCGTGCCCACGCTGTTGCCGAGGCCGAGCATGGCCAGGGCATGGGGGGCTGGCGACAGCAGTTCAGCGTGTTCGCGCCCGCGGACCCAGTGAGGCACCATCACCTTCTCGCCGCGTACGTTTTCGAGCCCGTCGCGCGACATCTCGCCGATCGCCCAGTCGATGGCGCCTTCCAGGCCCTTGGACCCCGCCAGCCGATGCCCGAACGTGTCAGTGAGTTCAGCCAGCCTCGTCCACGCCGCCGTGTCGGCGAGCGCGGCGCCGATGAGCCGCGACGCGGGCTCGCGGTACGCGTCGAGCCACGCCGGCGCAGGCGACGCCGTCTGGCCGCTGCCCGCGACGGCGGCGCCGGCGACGAACGCCAGGATGACGAGAGGGAATCGCACTCGAAGCATGAACACTCCAACGGGAGCACGTCGCTAGAGGAGGATCTGGACCTTGCCCCTGGCCCTCAACTGATCCACGAACTCCTGGCTCTTCGCATCCCGCATCTGCTGCTTGAGGTGTTCCTCGATTTGCGGCTTGACCTCGGCGTACTCGAGATCGCGGCCGGCCTTGGTCTCGCTCACACGGATGATGTGGTATCCGAAGGGCGTTTCCACGACACCGCTCGTCTGGCCGGGCTTGAGGCCGAAGGCCGCTTCCTCGAAGGCCGGAACCATCCGGCCCTTGCTGAAGAAGCCGAGGTCGCCTCCGTTCGGGGCCGAGCCGGGATCCTGGGAGTACTTCTTCGCGAGGCCGGCGAAGTCCGCGCCCTTCTTGAGCTGGGCCAGCAGATCGTCGGCCTGCGTCTTCGCCTTCGCCTTCGCCGCGGCGTCGGCCTGCTCCGGCGTCCGGATCAGGATGTGGCTGGCGTGCACGGAGTCTTCCTGGCGGAAGCGGGGTTTGTTCTGCTCGTAGAAGGTCTTGACGTCGGCCTCGGAGACGGCGATCTTCGGATCGAGTTCCGTCTTGAGCATCGCGTTGACGGCAATGGTCTGCGCCGTGTCCGTGCGGAGTTGCTCGACGGTGACCCCGCGTCCCTTCAGCATCCCTGTGAATGCCTCCTCGCTCGGAAACTGCTTCTTGATCTGCTCGACCTGGCTGTCGACTTCCCAGGGTGGCGCGATCACGTTGCGGGCCTTCGCCTCCTGGACGAGCAGGTGGAAGCCGATAATCCGGTCCAGCACCTGGCGGTAAACGGCGTCGCGCTGTTCAGCCGGCACCGGGCTCCGGGCGCGGTCTTCGAGAGACCTGACGGCCATGTCGAGTTCCGTCTTCTTGACATCTTCGCCGTTGACCCGGGCCACGATGTCCGGGAGCTGCGCCGGCACCGGCTTGACGGCCGGCGTCTGCTCCGGCGTGCCGGCTGGCACCGCGGCGCCGGTGGGGGAGCCGCCCGGCGCGGCGCCGGGAGCTTCGGCCCCGGCAGGCGCCGGCTGGCCGGCCTCCTTGGAACAGGCGCCAGATGCGAGCGCCGACAGCAGCAGGACGAGGGCAACATTCTTGTTCACGAAGACTCCATGCACTGCGGGACACTTCACGCTACCAGACGCCCTCCCGGTGCGCAAGGCAAAGGGCGCGGGGCTGCGGACTCGACTGTTGCGCGCCGATAGGAGGGTCTGGTAGAGTCTAGCATCGGCATCAGTCCTGAGCCTTGACTGCCAATCCTCCGCCCTCGCCACGACCGGAATCTCCATCCACAACACGGCAGACTGCCGTATAACCACGAGGTGAAATAACAGCGTGCCAGTCCGGTTGTTTATCGGGAATCTCCCCTACAGCGCGACAGAGGCTGATCTGCGCGCGCACGTCGCCGCCGTTGCTCCGCCGCTGTCCGTCGTCTTGCCGATGGACCGTGAAACGGGGCGCCCGCGAGGCTTCGCCTTCGTGGACTATCCCGACCTCGCGGTCGCGACGGAGGTCATTCGCCGGCTCAACGGGCAGCCTTTCCTGGGCCGGATGCTCTCGGTCAGCGAGGCGCGTCCCAGGGAGGAGCGGGGTCCGCGGCCGCCCATGGGCGGCGGAGGCGCGCCGTTCGGCGCACCCTACCGGCCGCCGGCCCCGACCGGCGATCCCGCGGCGCGTCGCGAGCGGAACTTCGGGCCTCCCGCACCACCCAAAGGCCGGCGCGGCGGTGCCGGCGCCAAGGGGCGCGGAGACGGCGGGCCCAAGGGCCCCATCAAGGTCCGGGGAGGCGGGCGCGTCGCGGATCTGGACGAGAAGGAGATCGACGCCGCCCTCGCGGAGGACTTCGACGACTTCGCGACCAGCGTCCCGAAGGACGAAGACGAGGGCGACAAGTAGACTCGTTCCGCAGTAAGTCACCCGACGCCGGGAGTGGCGCCGGCGAGTTCAGGTGTTTGCGTCCGGGGCGGCGGATCGCCGCCCCGGCCTTTCCCCGGCGGTCATGGTTCGCCTAGTTCGCATGCTCGGCTCCTTCCTGATCGCGCTCGCGATCCTCCTGCTGCTGCTTTGGGCCGGGCAGCGGTCGCTCATGTACCTTCCGATCGGGACGGCGACGCCTCCGTCAGACGCCGGCCTGCCCGAGGCCGAAGAGCTCTCCGTCAAGACCTCGGACGGCCTGTCGCTGGGCGCGTGGTTCCTGAGGCCCGGCCAGGGGAGGGCGCTCGCGTCGGTCATCGTCTTCAATGGGAACGCGGGCAACCGGAGTTTCCGGGCTCCGCTCGCGCGCCGCCTTGCCGACGCCGGCTTCAACGTCTGCCTGTTCGACTACCGGGGCTACGGGGGAAACGCCGGGTCCCCCTCCGAGGAAGGCCTGTTGCGCGACGCGCGCGCGGTCGTCGCCACAGTGGCCCGCCGTCCGGACGTGGAGCCCGACCGGATCATCCTGCTTGGGGAGTCGCTCGGCACCGGCGTGGCCGTGGCGCTGGCAGCGGAGGTGAGTCCGCTCGCCCTGGTGCTCCGCTCGCCATTCACATCGATGACCGATGTCGCGGCCCATCACTACCGGTTTCTGCCGGTCCGGCAGCTTCTCTGGGATCGCTACGACTCCCTTTCACGGGTCCGGGTGCTGACGTGTCCTGTCGCGATCGTGGCCGGCGATGGGGACCGCGTCGTGCCCTACGCGCTGAGCCGCCGGCTGTTCGACGCCCTGCCGGAGCCGAAGCGCTTCATCACGGTGCGCGGAGCCGATCACAACGACTTCGCGTTGAACGCTGGCGACGACGTCGTGGGCGCGGTGCGGTGGGCGGCCGAGGCGGCGCTCGCTCGAGCCGGGCGGTGACGCGCGGGAGTGCGTCCACCGACGCGGCCGCGGTGGGCGGATTGGCGGTATCCTGTGTGGCAAGAAGCTCGCGCCCCCTCAACCGGGGCTGTTCTGCAGGCCGCGATCCGAAAGATGTCGAGCCCAGGAGGGCCGTCATGTCGCACCCGATTACGCTGCGCTCGTCTCCACTGTGGTTCACGGCAATCGCGCTGGTCGTATCGGCGATGACGATTACCGGCTGCGGCGGCGGCGCGCCAACGACAGGGGCCGACGCCGCGAAGGCGCCGGGCGAGCCGGCCGCGGGCACCCGGGCGCCGGCTGCGGCGGCCGACGACGCGGATGCACCGCTGCCGCCGCCCGCGTTTGAGACCGCCTTGCCGGAGGGTGTGCGGTCCCAGCTCTGGAAGCCCTTCACTGGCGACTTCGACGAGATGGTGGCACGCCGGATGATCCGCGTGGGCGCGACCTTCAACCGGACGTTCTACTTCGTGGACAACGGCGTGCAGAGAGGCTCGGCCTACGAGTTCGGGAAGGCGTTCGAGGACGAGCTGAACAAGAAGCGCAAGACGGGCAACGCGAAGATCAATGTTGTCTTCGTGCCACTGCCACGAGATCTCCTCGCGCGGGCCCTCACGGAAGGGAAGGTGGATCTTGTCGTGGCCCAGGTCACCGTCAGGCCGGAACTGCAGGCGCTGGTGGACTTCACCAACCCCACCCGCACGAACGTCAGTGAAGTCGTCGTGACCGGCCCCAGCGCCCCCGCGATTGCCTCGACGAACGACCTGTCCGGGAAAGATGTCTACGTCCGCAAGGACAGCAAGTACTACGCCAGCCTCGTCGCGCTGAACGGGAGACTGGAGGCGGAGGGCAAGGCGCCCGCCATAATCCGGGACATTCCCGGCAACCTCGAAGACGACGACGTGCTCGAGATGGTCAATGCGAACCTCATCCCGATCACGGTCGTCGACGACTACATGGCGGAATTCTGGAAGAAGGTCTTCACGAATCTCACCGTTCACCATTCGGTGACCCTCCGCACGGGCGCAACTCTCGCCGTGCCCATCCGCAAGGGCAGCCCGAAGCTCGCCGCCGAGCTCAACGCGTTCCTGGCGAAGTTCGGGCTCGGGACGGCGTTCGGCAACACGCTCGAGAAGCGCTATCTCGTGAGCACGAAGTTCGCGAAGCAGGCGACCTCTGAAGCGGAGCGGAAGAAGTTCCTGGCCATGGTCGAGTACTTCAGGAAGTACGGCGACCAGTACCAGCTGGACTACCTCCTGATGGCGGCGCAGGGCTACCAGGAGTCGCAGTTCGACCAGAACGCCAAGAGCCAGGTCGGCGCCATCGGCGTGATGCAGCTCATGCCGGCGACGGGGAATGACATGAAGGTCGGCGACATCACGCAGACCGACAACAACATTCATGCCGGCGTGAAGTACATGCGGTTCGTCGTCGACCAGTTCTACAAGGACGAACCCATGGACCAGCTGAACAAGGGCCTGTTCGCGTTCGCGTCCTACAACGCGGGGCCGGGGCGGGTCCGCCAGTTGCGGAGGGAAGCGGAGAAGCGCGGCCTCGACCCGAACGTCTGGTTCGGCAACGTCGAGCAGATCGCGTCCGAGCGCATCGGGCGCGAGACCGTCACCTACGTGAGCAACATCTACAAGTACTACGTCGCCTATCGGCTTCTGGAGGAAGAGCGCGAGAGGCGAGACGCCGCGAAGGCCGGCATGAAGGCGGGCGTCAAGTAGACGCACGGGCCAGTCGCAGTCCTGTCCCATTCGGCACACCTCTCGTCCGGCTCCGTCTGATACGTTGATTCAGAGACGAGTGGGACGGGGCAAACGGTGGCGTGCCAACCCCGGCGCGCTGAATAGAGGTGTCGCCATGCCGGACGATCACAACCGGTCACGACTGGGGGGCCAGCCCCCCGGGAGCCCGCGCGGGAACACGGAGGGCGATCGCCCGGAGGCGGGGCGGCCCGGTGGGTCCGATGAGGCGCGCCGATCCTCCGCCGAGGCCGAGCGAAACGAAGCGGAACAGTTCAGGCAACTGGCCGAGGAAGCGCGGGAGGTCCGCGACCAGCATCGTGAGGCGCTCGAGGTAGTCAGGCAGGAGCGGGAGCGCCTGCGGGATGTCGGCGAGACGACGCGAATTGCCGGCGAGAGCGCCCGGGACGCAGCCGACGCGGCCCGGCATGCTGCCATGGAGGCGGTGCAGGCCACCGCCGAGTCGCTGCAAGCGACGCTCGAAGGCATGCGGGTCATGGAGGAGATGCGGCGGACCCTCCGCAACATCCGGGACGTGAACAAACTCGACTCGAATTAGGGCGAGTCGGCGAGGCCCGCCTCATGGGACGGCACAATGGAACGAGAACTCATTTTCCTCAGGCTCGAACCGCCCACACTTCGAGGTGACAAGTGGAAAGTGTCCTCACCGACGAACGTCTCCCGGGCGAAGATCCCTGGCGGGTGGCTGGTGGGCATCGAGAGCGGGAACGTGCGCTCCTGGGCGCTGACGTTCGTGCCTGACCCCAATCACGAATGGGACGGCGGCTCGCTCCCCTGAGCGGACTTGCGAACCGGGGCGATGCCCCCGGACTGGATTCCTGAACTGGGAACGCGTTAGGTGGCGCCGAGCGGCAGAATTGAACTGCCGACACCGTGATTTTCGGTCGCGTGATGACCTGGATTCGTCTGCAACCTCAAGGCTTCCGCAGTAATTCAAGGAGACACGCTCTTGTGCGCGACGAGGGCCACCGCAATGGTGGCCCCAGGGTCATACGCACGTCAGGGGAAACTATCCCAAGCGCCTCCGCCACGCCCCCAGACCTGCCACGCCGAGGCCGAACAGAAGCAACGAGGAGCCGGGGTCTGGGACGCCATTGACTGCCGGGACCTCGACAAGACCCTGCAGAGACCCCCCTCCCCAGTCGCCGTCGATGTCATTCCAGTAGGAGCTCTTGGTGCCGCCGGGATACAGAGGACTGTACATGTGGACGTAGTCCTCGTCATCCATGTTGTTTGGCTCACCCGGGAACCAGTGCAAGTACGTTGCGGGCTCGCCGCTAGTCCAGACATGCGTTCCTTCGGTCGCCACGTCGCTGAGTCCAAGCCAGAAACCCTCTATTGTGAGCGCGGCTGAGCCAAATGTCGCCATGAGCCAGTCGTTCTCTGCTTGGTCCCCAACTGTAACCAAGTGCCCACCGAGCGCCACGGCCTCAGTCTCGGCGTCCCACCACGTGGATTGACTCAGGACGTAGTATGTGTGGCCGCCATACACCTGAGACGATCCGAGGACGATTGGGAGTGCCTGAGCGGAGCCGCTGAACATCATCAGCAGCACCGCACCCATGATTGCCTTTCGCATAGTTGCCTCCTCTAACCCCGGCGCTCACATCGGTTGGTGACGTTCGCTCCGGCTCACGCAGGCTGAAGCCTGCGAGCTCCATCCCGGCGCTTCACCAACTGATGCGAACGCCGGGTGTAGAGTTGACCGCGCTGGCACAACCCGACTTCGATTGACACGACTACTGGCCGCGCGGCCTGTTCAGGGGCATGGGCTTGTCGGTTACGCGACGTGTGCAGGAACGCCCGGGCAGGGAGGACTGCGGTCAGCAGCCAACAAACTACGAGGGCGGCGTACCATAGCGGCAGTTCCTCGGCGCCGATCTGCTGGGCAGGTGAGATCAGCGTCAATGTACGCCCGGTGACGAAAATGTCAAGAGTACTCCGGCATAGTTGCGAGAATATCCAACAGGAATGCCACCGTGAACCCGAGCGTTCCGGTTAGCTTCTGACGGGCGCCGTGCGCAGGCGCCTGCGTCTGTGATCCAAAAGCAGTTTGTAGCCTCAGGCGGTGACGAAGACGTCGATAACCTCGACCACGGCGACGATCGCGTCAGGGCACTCGAGGATGCGCCAGAGGCGGGAACGGCCGCGACGATGATGTACGAGTCCGCGGCGGGGAAGGGGGGTGGCGCAGGGAGGCATGATCCAGGTTGCGGCGACGTTGCGCGTCGGAGAGGCAAGCCGCGTCACCGCCGCAACCTCATTGCAAACTCAAAGGCTACTTGGCTCAGCCAATCTTCGAATTGTCCGATGATTTGTGGTGCCGAGGGGCAGAATTGAACTGCCGACACCGTGATTTTCAGTCACGTGCTCTACCAACTGAGCTACCTCGGCACTGAGGTCGACGCGCTGACGAGACCGCCAATATAACATGCGGATCGACAGCGGCCAAGAGGGTGCGCCGCCTACCGACGCGACGCAGCCGCCTTCTCCTTCTCGGGCGCCGCGTCGGGTTCCGTAGCGGCCTCGCGCGTCAGGCCGAGTTCCTTGCGCACCTGCGCTTCCATGGTCTTGAAAAGCGACGGGTTGTCCTTGAGGAACTGCTTCGCGTTCTCGCGGCCCTGCCCCAAACGTTCGCCGCCGAACGAGAACCATGTGCCGCTCTTCTCGACGATCTTGCGATCCACGGCGAGGTCGAGAAGATCGCCCTGCTTGGAAATGCCCTCGCCGTAGAGGATGTCGAACTCGGCCTCCCGGAACGGCGGCGCGACCTTGTTCTTGACGACTTTCACGCGCACGCGGCCGCCCACCACCATGTCGCCGTCCTTGATGCTGGCGATGCGGCGGATGTCGAGGCGCACCGAGGCGTAGAACTTGAGCGCGCGCCCGCCGGTGGTCGTCTCGGGGCTGCCGAACATGACGCCGATCTTCTCGCGCAGCTGGTTGATGAAGACCAGTGACGTTTTCGATTTCGACACGACGCCGGTGAGCTTCCGCAGCGCCTGCGACATCAGGCGCGCCTGCAGGCCCATCTGCGCCTCGCCCATCTCGCCTTCGATCTCGGCGCGGGGCACGAGCGCGGCCACCGAGTCGACCACGACCACGTCCACACCGCCGGAGCGCACGAGGACCTCGACGATTTCCAGCGCCTGCTCGCCGTTGTCGGGCTGCGACACCAGCAGGTTGTCGACATCGACGCCCAGTTTCTGGGCATACCCCGCATCGAGCGCGTGCTCGGCATCGACGAAGGCCGCCATGCCGCCCAGTTTCTGCGCCTCGGCGATCAACTGCAGCGCGAGCGTCGTCTTTCCCGAAGACTCGGGCCCGAAGATCTCGACGACGCGGCCGCGCGGCATGCCGCCGATCCCGAGGGCGAAATCGAGGCTCACCGCGCCGGTCGGGATCGAGTCCACCGGGAGGATGGCGCCCTTCTGGCCCATGCGCATGATGGAACCCTTGCCAAACTGCTTCTCGATTTGGGAGAGCGCGACGTCGAGGGCCTTCATGCGCTCGGTGCGGTCGTCAACAGCCATGTTCACTCCTTGATTCCGGTGCGTGCGTATCCTTGTGATTCTAAATGCGTGCCGGATTCAAGTCAAGCGAAAATCTGAAGCAGAACGCTCGCTAGCCATTTATTATCAGCAGCTTGCGGGGAGTCAGACTTTCGCCCCGGTGCAGCGGGCATGGCAGAATTCGCCACACCGGCTTGCCGAACGGTGGCAGAGATTGCTACGGTGGCAGCATGCCGAGCCCAGCGGGCCACCTCCTCGCCGGCGTCGCGATCGCCTGGGCGGCCGAGTCTTTCGGCGCGCTGAGGAGACGCGCAGAGGATCACCGTGCCCGCACGGCGACCGCGCCGGCGATGACGCCGCTCGTCCTCGCGTGCGCGGTGCTGGCGCTCGTCCCCGACCTCGACATCCTGCTCGCGAGCCACCGCACCTATACGCACAGCATTGCGGCCGCGGGACTCGCGGCATTCGCATGCGGCGCCATCGCGCGGGCCCTGGGGGCGCCGGCCGTGGCCACGGGGCTCACCTGCGGCCTCGTCGTCGCCAGCCACATCGTGCTCGACTGGCTCGGCCGGGACACCAGCACGCCCAGGGGACTCATGGCCCTTTGGCCACTTTCGGCGGCCTACTTCTATTCGGGCATCGATCTCTTCGCGGCCATCTCGCGGCGTTATTGGAAGCCTGATGAGTTCATTCTCAAGAACGCCGTCTCCATCGGGCGGGAGCTGCTCATCCTCGGCCCCGTCGTTGCACTGGCCTGGTGGGTGCGCCAGCGCAACGTGGCGAGCCGCGAGGATCAACCCGGGGTCTGAAGACCCCGGGCGCCATCAGAACCGCGGAACTAGCGCCCAGCCCCCAGTCCCTAGCCCCCAGTCCCTAGCCCCATGCCCCTAGTAAGTGTAGAACCCCTTCCCGCTTTTCCTCCCGAGGTGTCCCGCCGCCACCATGCGCTTCAGCAGGGGACAGGGCCGGTACTTCGGATCGCCGAGACCGTCGTGCAGCACCTCGAGAATCGCCAGGCACACGTCGAGGCCGATGAAGTCGGCCAGGGTGAGCGGGCCCATCGGATGATTCATGCCGAGCTTCATCACGGTGTCGATGGCCTCCACCGTGCCGACGCCTTCCATCACCGCGTAGACGGCCTCGTTGATCATCGGCATCAGGATGCGGTTGGCGATGAAGCCCGGGTAGTCGGCGGCTTCGACGGGCGTCTTGCCGAGTTGCGTGCAAAGCGCCGTGGCGGCGGCCATCGCCTCCGCGGACGTCGCCTGGCCGCGCACCAGTTCCACCAGCGTCATGAGCGGCACCGGGTTCATGAAGTGCATGCCCAGCACGAGCTCGGGGCGCTTGGTTGCGGCCGCCAGCGTCGTGATGGAAATCGACGAGGTGTTCGAGGTCAGCATGACGCCCGGCCGCGCCAGTTGGTCGAGCTTCGCGAACAGCGCGCGCTTGGTCTCGCGGTCCTCGAAGGCCGCTTCGACGACATAGTCCACCTCCGCGAACCCGTCGAGGCTCGTCGAGAAGCTCAGCCGCCCGAGGGCCGCGTCGCGGGACGCCGCGTCGATCCTGCCCTTCTCGACGAACTTCGCGAGGCTCTTCTCGATGGTGGCCCGGGCGCGATCGAGCGCGGGTTGCGCCACGTCCTGCACCACGACCTGGAACCCGCCATGGGCAAACACCTGCGCGATACCATTGCCCATCGTGCCCGCCCCGACGACGCCGACGCTCTTCATCATCATGCTTCTCCCTTCAGCTTCCCGGCGGTCCGGCTCACGCCGGATCGCCGCCTGCGGCCGGCCGGCTTCCCGGGCCGCTTCACCTCCAGCCGGCGGACGGTGTCCGCGCCCAGCAAATCCTGGAGCCGGCCCAGGACCATGGGCGCGGAACGCGCCAATTCGTCCCCGAACCGGTCGTCCTCCACGATGACGTCGAGCACGCCGTGGGAGGCCAGCCTGACGCGGGTCGCCCGCGAAACGGACGGCCCGACGGCGGCCCGCCAGGCGAACAGCACCTTTTCCGGCGACAGGGGAGCCGGCCGCACCAGGCGCGCGATGGCGCTGGACATCAGGGACTGGACAGGCTCCATGGCTCTCTGGTCGGGCGTGCAGGAGGGCTAAGTGTATCATTCCGGGATGCGCCTCATCCTTGCGTCGGCATCGCCCAGGCGCGCGGCCCTGCTGCGGGAGGCGGGCTACGCCTTCACGGTCGAGCCGGCGCATGCCGACGAGTCGGAGTGCGTGGGCGAGGCGGCGCCCGACTACGTCCTTCGCGTGGCAGCGCTGAAGGCCCGGACCGTAGCGGCCAGGTTTCCGGACGACATCGTGCTCGCCGCCGACACCACGGTCGTCGTCGACGGCGTGATGCTGGCGAAGCCGGCCGACGATGCCGACGCGGAGCGGATGCTGAGGCTGCTTTCCGGGCGGGCGCACGAGGTGCTGACCGGCGTTGTCGTCATCCGGGCGGGCGTGGAGTCGTCGGCAGTCGGGGTCACCCGGGTGCGGTTCCGGCCGCTCACTCCCGCGGAGGTGGCGTGGTATGTCGCGAGCGGCGAGGCGCACGACAAGGCGGGAGCCTACGGCGTGCAGGGGCTGGCGGCCAGATTCGTCGAGTCGCTGGAGGGGTCCTACACCAACGTCGTCGGCCTGCCGCTCTCCGAGGTCCGGAGGCTGCTGGAGGAGGGGGGCGTGGCGCCGGTCGGTCCCGGGCGGCCGGCAGGCGGGCACGCTCCGGAGCCGTTTGACCGCACCGGCGCCTGAAGGTATTCTGTCGGGGGAGGCCGGATTTCCCGCATCTCTCTGCCTATGAAACAGAAAGCCGTCAAGATCGGAATCACGAGCCTGGTCCTGGTTCTCGCCATGGGCGGGCTGCTCTATTCAACGCTCAGCGAGGGCACGGAGTTCTATAAACACGTCGACGAGGTGATGGTGGATCCCGAGGCCTGGCACGGGAAGAACCTCCAGCTCCACGGCTTCGTCGTGAAGGACTCCATCTTCCGGAAACGGGACTCCCTCGAGTACCGGTTCAAGGTCCAGAGCAAGGGCGCCGTGGTCGACGCCACGTACACCGGAATCGTGCCGGACACCTTCAAGGACGAGTCGGAAGTGGTGCTGAAGGGCCGGCTCGACGCCAGCGGCTTCCACGTGGCGCCGAACGGTGTGATGGCGAAGTGCCCGTCCAAGTACGAACCGAAGAAAGGGCTGACCGGCCCCGGCGCCTGACGTGAAGCCGGATCGCAGGCGCGCCGTTTCCTTCCCGCGTCCAACAGCAACCCTACCCGCCGGCGCGGCGCCCATGGTGGCGCCGCAGCCGCCGGCGGCCCCAGGTAGGTGCAGGTGATATATGGCCTCTCTCGGCTCGTTCCTCCTGATGGCAACCCTGGTCGTCTCGGCGTACGCCATCGCGGCGTCGGTCGCGGGGGCGAGGCGCGGCTCCCGCGGCCTCGTTGAAAGCGGCGTCGGGGCGTTCTACCTGGCTGCGGCGCTCATGACGGCCGCCTCGGCCATCATCGTGCACGGCTTCGTGACCAACGACTACTCGATCAAGTACGTGCAGCACTACTCGGACCTGGCGCAGCCGCTCTTCTACAAGATCACGTCGTACTGGGGCGGGCTCGACGGCTCGATCATGTTCTGGGTGTTCCTGCTGTCGGTGTTCGGCTCGCTCGCGGTGTACGTGAACCGCGACCGGCACCGCGAGCTGATCCCGTACGTGGTGGCGATCATCTCGGCCGTGCAGCTGTTCTTCCTGTTCATGATGATCGTCCACAAGAACCCGTTCGAGACGTTCCTCGTGCAGGCGCCGGCAGACGGACGCGGCCTGAACCCGCTGCTGCAGAACATCTACATGGTCGTGCACCCGCCGAGCCTCTACATCGGCTTTGTCGGGATGACCATTCCATACGCGTTCGGGATGGCGGCGCTCATCACCGGGCACCTGGACGACTCCTGGCTGCGCGCGGTGCGCCGGTGGACCATGGTGAGCTGGCTCTTTCTGAGCCTCGGCCTCACGCTCGGCATGATCTGGGCGTACGAGGAGCTGGGGTGGGGCGGCTACTGGGGCTGGGACCCCGTCGAGAACGCCGGGCTGCTGCCGTGGTTCACGGCGTCCGCCTTCCTGCACTCCGTCATCGTGCAGGAGCGCCGGGGCATGCTGAAGGTCTGGAACGTGTCGCTGGTCATCATCACGTTCTTCCTGACCATCTTCGGCACGTTCATGACGCGGTCGGGCATCGTGCAGTCGGTGCACGCCTTCGGCGAGGACCGGACGCTGACGTGGATGTTCACCGTCTTCATGGCCGCCATCCTGCTGTTCAGCTTCGCGTGGGTCATCCGGCGGCTTCCGCTCCTCAAGCCGCGCTACGATCTCGACTCGTGGGTCTCGCGCGAAGCGGCGTTCGTCGCCAACAACTGGATCCTGCTCATCGCCGCGCTGCTGGTGCTGTTCGGCACGATGTTCCCGACCCTCAGCGAGGCGCTCACGGGGAACCGCCTGACGGTGGGCCCGCCGTTCTTCAACCGCTGGATGGCGCCGATCGGCCTCATCCTGCTGCTGCTGACCGGCGTCGCGCCGCTCCTGGCGTGGCGCCGCTCGACGCTCGCAAACCTGCGGGGTTCGTTCCTCTGGCCCGTGGTGTTCATGGCCGCAGTCACCGCCGTCATCGTCGGCCTCGGCGTCCGCGTGTGGTCGTCGGGCATCTGCTTCGCGCTCTGCGCGTTTGTCGCCGCCACGATCACCCAGGAGTTCGTGCGAGGGGCGCGGGTGCGCCAGGAGGCCACCGGCACGGATCTCTTTACGGCCGGCATCGGGCTGGTCATGCGCGAACACCGGCGCTACGGCGGGTACATCGTCCACCTGGGCGTCGTGCTGATGTACCTCGGGTTCGCCGGCGAGGGCTTCAAGGTCGATCAGCAGATGCTGCTGAAGCTGAACGAGGAAGCCACCGTGCGCCACTACACGGTGCGCAACAACGGCGTCAAGATCACCGAGGACGCGCAGAAGCAGATGGTCACCGGGCACATCCTCGTGACCGAGGACGGCAAGTCCCTCGGCACGATGTACCCGGCGAGGTGGTTCTACCGGAAGCACGAAGATCAGCCGACCACGGAGGTCGCCATCCGGCGCACCGCGGCCGAGGATCTCTACCTGGTCATGCCGGCGTACGAACTGAACGACCAGTCGATGAGTCTCCAGGTGGTGGTCACGCCGCTGGTGAACTGGATCTGGGCGGGGTTCGGGATTCTCATGCTGGGCACGGGACTGGCGCTGCTGCCGGAGCGCGCCTTCGCGTTCGCGCTCGGTCGCGTCCCGGCCGAGGCGAGCATCAGCTAGCGTCACGAGCAAGCCGAGGGTGAAGATGGCGCGCAGAACGACCGACACTCCGCGGCGGCCCCGCCAGGGGGCCGCCGCGCCGCCTCCCGCCGCGCCCGCAGCCACCGAGGCGGGCATCAGGCCGTGGCACCTGCTGCTGATGGCGACCGTGCTCGCCATCGCGATCGGGATCGTCGCCACGCGGGGCACGTCGACGGTGAACGCCGTGGCCGTCGCCGTCGCGATTGGCAGCGTGGCGTGGGTTGCCGCCACGGTCGCGCGGACCGTAGAGCCGCTGGTGGCTCCGGAAACGGGAGAGCAGACGGAAATGGTCGGCGGGCGTACCCGCGCGGCGCTCGAGCGCGAGAAGATGCTGGTCCTGCGATCGATCAAGGAAGTGGAATTCGATCGCGCGATGGGGAAGATTTCCGTCGCCGATTTCGACGAGGTGTCAGGAAGGCTTCGCGCGCGCGCGGCGGGGCTGCTGCGTCAACTCGACGCCGATCGCTCGGGCTATCGCGCGCTCATCGAACGGGAACTCTCGACACGCGTGGGGCGCGTCGCGGCGCTCGCGCCGCCCGGGCCGGCCGGCCTGGTGGCCCCGGCCGCAGCGGCTGGAACGTGCCCGGCCTGCGGCACCGCCAACGACGCCGACGCGCGGTTCTGCAAATCGTGCGGCGCGAGAATCGAGGCGGCCCGATGACGCTCACGCGATTGTGGATCGGGACCGCCGTCGCTCTCTGCGCCGCGGCGGGCCTCTGGTCGCCGGTATCGGGCCAGATGCCCGACGCGCGCCAGATGTCGGGCATTCCGATGCCGACGCCCGAGGTGCCGGCCGGCAGCCTGTCGGTCCGCCTCGTCCGCGGCGAACTGACCAACAACATCGCCGGGCACCCCGTTGAACTGCACGCCGGTTCGCGCACCGAGACGGCGACGACGGACGAGAACGGGCGGGCCGTCTTCAGCGGCCTGCAGCCCGGCACCTCCGTGCACGCGATGGCGGAGATCGACGGCGCGCGCATCGAATCCCAGTCGTTCAACGTGCCGCCGGATGTCGGCGTGCGGATCGTCCTCGTGGCTGGCGCGGGCGGCGCGGCGGCACCCGCCGCGCCGATGCCCCCGGTCGCGCCTGGAGAGGTCGTGTTCGCCGGCGAGAGCCGGATCCAGATCGAATTCGACGACGACACGCTCGAGGTCTTCTACCTGTTCGATCTCGCCAACCCGTCGTCCGCTCCGGTCACGCCGACGCGGGAACTGGTCTTCGAACTGCCCGAGGGCGCCCAGGCGGCCGCCATGCTGGAAGGGTCGTCCCCGCAGGCGACCGTTCGCGGCCGTACCGTCAGCGTCACCGGGCCGATCGCGCCCGGCATCACGCCTGTCCGCCTGGCGTTCGGGCTCGCCTCGGCTGGGCCGGACCGGGTCCTCGCGCAGCGGCTCCCGGCGTCCTGGGCCCAGGTGCAGGTGATCATGTCGAGTGCCGGTGCCGCCCGGATGAGTTCGCCCCAGTTCATCAGCGCGAACGAAATGGCCGGCCAGGGCCAGTCCTTCATTCTCGGCTCGGGCGGTGCGCTGGCGGCCGGCGAGGAACTCGCGCTGACGCTGACGGGTTTGCCGAACCGGAACCGGATGGGCCGCAACCTGTCGCTCGCGCTCGCGGCCCTGATCCTCGCCGCTGGCGCCTGGATCGCGATGTCCTCGCGGGCGGGCTCGGGCGACGCCTCCCGGCGGGCCGCGCTCGTTGACCGCCGTGATCGCCTGATGGCCGACCTGGTCCGCCTCGAGGAACAGCGCCGCGCCGGCACGGTAGACGACCGCCGGCATGCGGCCCGCCACGAGGAACTGGTGGCGCAACTGGAACGCGTCTACGGAGAACTCGACCGTCAGCCCGGCGCCTCCGCGGAGGTCTAGCGTCCGTGGTGTTCGACTTCGACCGCCTGGTTGTCGACGACGTCTCGCGCCACTTCGGCCGCCGGCGCGCGCTGAACCGGGTCAGTCTCACCTGCCGCGCGGGCACCATCCTCGGGTTGCTCGGTCCGAACGGGGCGGGGAAGTCGACCCTGCTCGCCATCCTCTCCACGCTGCTGGCGCCGACATCGGGCCGCGTGATCTATGGCGACGCGGACGCCCGCTCGGCGGGGCCGCGGCTGCGGGGCCGGCTCGGCCTGCTCGGCCACGACCTCTATCTCTATCCCGAACTGACCGCCCGCGAGAACCTGGCGTTCTTCGCGCGGCTGTACGGCCTCGATGACGCGCGAGCGCGCGTCGATCGCGCGCTCGCGCAGGCAGGCCTCGCTGACAGGGCCGGCGACGCGGTCTCGGGGTTCTCCCGGGGGATGCGGCAGCGCCTGGCCCTCGAACGCGCCCTTCTGCACGGGCCGCGGCTCCTGCTGCTCGACGAACCGTTCACCGGCCTCGACGACGCCTCCGGCCATGCCCTGGTCTCCCGCCTGCGGGGGCTCCGTGACGACGGGGCGATTGTCGTCGCCGCCACGCACGACCTCGACCTCGCGGAGGGCCTGCTCGACGAGGTCGCCATTCTCCGGGACGGGCGCCTGCTGGCGGTCCCGCACGCCTCGGCGCCGCTCCGGGAGCGCTACCGCGAGACGATTGCGGATGCGGCCGCCCGCGGGGAGCGCGCGCGATGACGCAGTTCCTGCGGGTCGCGTGGGTGGTCATGCGCAAGGACCTCACCATCGAGATGCGCAGCCGCGAGATCGTGTACACGACGGTGTTCTTCGCGGCGTCCTGCGTCCTGGTGTTCGCCTTCGCCCTGGTGCGCGAAGGGCGCCCGCTCGAGGATGCGGCCGCGGGGATCCTCTGGATTGCCATCGCCTTCGCGGGCACGCTGGGCCTGGGGCGCACGTTCGAGCGCGAACGGCACACCGAAACACTGCGCGCCCTCATGCTCGCGCCCTCCGACCGGCCCGCGATCTACGTCGGCAAACTGCTGGGCATCCTCGTCCTGATGGGGATTGTCGAGGCCGTGCTGGTCCCGATGGTCGGCCTCCTGTTTCACGCGCCCATCTTCGCCCGGCCGCTCTGGCTCGCGGTCCTGCTCGCGGCGGGCACCCTCGGATTCGCCTCCGTCGGGACGCTGTTCGCCGCCATGCTCGTCCGCGCCAGGAGCCGCGACGTCCTGCTGCCGGTGCTCTTGTATCCCATCACGATTCCGGTCATCATCGCTGGAGTCCGGGGCACCGCAGCGCTCTTCCAGGCGACACCCGACGAGCCGATGGCGCGGTTCTGGGCCGCGCTGCTCGTGTTCTTCGACGTGGTGTTCGTCACGCTCTCGCTGTGGACGTTCGAACCGCTGATGACGGAGTAGCCATGTCCCGCCTCTTTGTCCCGCTCCTGCTCCTCGCCGCGGTCATGTTCGCGTCTGCGCCCCTGGTCGTGGCGAACGCGCCATTCGAGGAGACCATGGGGCTGGTGCAGAAGATCTTCTACTACCACGTGCCGTCGGCGATGCTGATGTTCATGTCGGCGTTCGTGTGCGGCATCGCGAGCGCCGTCTACCTGTACCGGCGTTCTCCCGCGGCGGACCGGGTCGCGCTGGCGGCCGGCGAGCTGGTGGTGCTCTTCGGCCTCATCGTCCTCGTCACCGGCCCGCTGTGGGCGCGGAAGGCGTGGGGCGTCTGGTGGGAGTGGGACGCGAGGCTGACCTCGTCGCTCCTGCTGTGGATGATCTTCCTCGCGTACCTGCTCGTCCGCCGCTTCGGCGGCCCCGGGTCCGAAAAGCTCGGCGCGGCAATGGCCCTCTTCGGCATGGCCAACGTGCCGTTCGTGTACGTGTCGGTCAACTACTGGCGCACGCTCCACCCGAAGACGAGCGTCGTGATGACACTCGCGCCCGGCATGCGCGCGGCGTTCTGGTTCTCGGTCGCGGCATTCGTGATCCTGTACGTGTTGTTGTTGACGCTCCGTAAACGTCTCGAAGACAGGCAGGCGATGGTCGAAGAGCTCTACCTCGCCGTCGAGGATTAGACGCCCGCGCGTCGTGAGGCCGCTGACATGAAGAACCTCGTGCTACTGATTGCCGTGCTCGTGCTCGTGCCGGGCGTCGTCGCCAAGGCCCAGCAGCAGCCGCAGCCCCCGTCGGCGCAGGAGGAGTTCGTCCCGGTGAGCTCACTGCCGCAGGCCGAGCAGTTGCCGGCGGCGCCCCTGCTCATCGGCGCCTACGCCTTCGTGTGGGTGGCGCTCATGGTGTACGTGTGGTCGCTCTGGAGGCGGATGACCAGGCTCGAGCGGGAACTGGCCGACCTGCAGCGCCGCCTGCCGAAGCAGTAGGGGAGACTCCATGGGCGAGATGGGTGCAGGGCACTTCATCTACATCCCGGCCTCGGTGCTGATCGGGATCGTCATCGGCTGGATCCTCGGATCCCGGGCGGCGAGAGACGCGTTCGCCGCCGAACTCCGTCGCCGCGAGGACTCGGCGGCGAGGGCGGCGGCCAAGGCCGCCAGGTCGCAGGCCCCCCCGGCCTGACGCCCGCCGTCCGGCCCTTCCTCAGCGCCCGAGTGCCAGCCGCCTGGCGAGCGCCTCCGGCAGACCCGCCTCGCGGATCCGGGCCTGGGCGCGCTCGACGGGGTACTCCACCCGGTAGCACGTGATCGTGCCGGCTTCCTCGTCGAGGACGCCGTAACCGGCGCGCGGATCGCCGTCGCGCGGCTGGCCCACCGACCCGACGTTCACCACGAGGCGCACGCCTGGCACGACCGCGATGGCCTCTCCCGGCGAGGCATCCACGAATTCGAGTTCTTCCGCCCGCAGCCTGGCGGCAAACGGCGCGTGGGTATGGCCGAAGAGGCACAGCGGACGCGAGGTGGCGCGAAGGGCGTACACCGCATCCATCTCGTCGAACAGGTACGCGTCTTCGTCGACGGGCGACCCGTGGCAGATTTCGGTCAGTGCGCTGACGGCGAGCGGCCCGGCGGGCAGGCCCTTCAAAAACTCGCGGTGGGCGGGCGTGAGCAGGCGGCCCGTGACGAGCGCGCTCGCGCGGGCGACTTCGTTGAACGACTCGGCATCGTCCAGCCCGCTGGCGGCGCGGTCGTGATTGCCCCGGATGGCGGCCGCGACCGACAGCGCCATGAACCGCTCGATGACCGCGTTCGGTGCTGCGCCGTAGCCGACGAGATCGCCGAGCATCAGGACGCGCAGGTCGCCGTGCCTGACCGCGTCGGCCAGCACGGCGTCGAGCGCGTCGATGTTCGCGTGGACGTCGCTCAGGACCAGGCAGCGCATGCGATCTCCTAGGCGCCCAGCCACTCGACGATCTGGTCGGCGAGATCGCCGACCGAGGCGCGGGTGGCATCGAGGCGAACGTGCGCCTGCACGTACGCCATCCGCCGCGACTCGTAGAGGCTCGCGAGCTGGAGGCGGTTGGCGGCCAGCGGGCGGCTCCCGTCGCGCGGCAGGCGGTCGATGATGTGGCCAAGCGGCGCGTCGATCCAGAATACCGCACCGTCGCCCTTCATCATCGCGCGAAGCTCGGGATCGACGAACGTTCCGCCGCCGGTCGCCACCACCACGTGGCGGGGCGGCTGGAGTTGCTGCACGACCTCCCGTTCGACCGCCCGGAAATACGCTTCACCGTCGATCGCGAAAATCGCCGCGACGCTCCGGCGCTCGCGCGCCTCGATGCGCTCGTCGACATCCTCGACTTTCCAGCCCAGGCGGCGCCCGACCTCGCGAGCGAGCGAGGACTTGCCGGCGGCCATGAACCCGACGAGGTAAACCTTGTCCGCTCTCACCCGCACAACCTCTCGAGCGTGTCGAAGAAGCCGGGGTATGACACCGCCACCGCCTCGGCGCCGCAGATGCGGGAGTCCCCTCGAGCCCCGAGTGCGGCCACGGCGAAGGCCATCGCCAGCCGATGATCGCCCGCCGCGTCGGCGACGCCGCCCGAGAGAGGCTGGTCCCCGGAGACGCAGAAGCCGTCGGGGTACTCCTCGACGCCGGCACCGAGCGCGCGCAGACCCGCCACGAGCGCCGCGATGCGGTCGCTCTCCTTCAGACGGAGTTCCCCGGCTCCCCTGACCGTCAGCCCGCCGCCGTACGTGGCGAGCGCGGCCAGGGCGGGGAGTTCGTCGATGAGTCCGGGGACCTCGGACGGACGAATCTCGACCGCTCGGAGTGCCTCGTGCCTCACCGCCACGGTGCCGTGGGGCTCGCCGCCAGGCGCGTCGCTGCCCTCTACGCGGACATGCGCCCCCATGCGCTCGATGACGCCGAGGAACGCCGTTCTCGTCGGATTGACGCCCACGCCCTCCAGCACCACGGCGGCGCCCGGAATCCCGGCCGCCGCCGCCGCCCAGAACGCGGCCGACGACGGGTCCCCAGGAACGGAGATGTCCGCGGCCCTCAGCGCGCGCCGGCCCCGCACCTCGACCCGCCCGGCCCCGACCGCGATGTCGGCGCCGAAGGCGGCGAGCGCGCGTTCGGTGTGGTCTCTGGTCTGCTGGGGTTCGACCACCGCGGTGACCCCGTCGGCATGGAGCCCGGCGAGCAGCACGGCGCTTTTCACCTGGGCGCTCGCGACAGGCATCTGGTACGCGATCCCGGACAGCCGCGCGCCCCGCACCGTCGCGGGCAGGCACCCGCCGGTCGTGTCGACGCGCGCGCCCATGCGTTCCAGCGGATCAGCCACGCGCCGCATCGGCCTGCGGCTGAGCGACGCGTCACCAATCAGGGTCGCAGAGAACGCGTGCCCGGACAGCACACCCATCAGGAAGCGCGCGGTCGTCCCGGAGTTGCCGGCGTCGAGGGGGCCCGCTGGCGCAGCGAGACCCCCGAGGCCCCGGCCCTCGACGAGCCAGGCTGGATCGCCGGCGCCGGAGAACCCGGCGATGTCGACGCCGAGGGCCGCCAGACATGCCATCGTGGACCGGCAGTCCGCGCCGGGCGCGAGCCCGCGGACCGCGGTGCGCCCGGTCGCGAGCGCACCCAGCAGGAGCGCCCGGTGCGAGATCGACTTGTCTCCCGGGACGCGAACGGTGCCCCCGAAACGGCGGGCGGGCCTGACGGTGCGCGGCTGGCTGGGAGACACGTTTGCACTATAGCATCAGCCGTGTTCTGGTCTATTGTATGGAGATTCACGGGGCGGCCGCCGATAACCCGGTCAGTCAACACCGAGATGCCTGAGCCAGAAACGACCGTCCGGCTGCACTTCTCGAGCGCCTTCGAGATGCTCGACATGGTGCAGGTTGTCAGCGACCAGATCGGACGCGGCTTGCGTTTCGACGAGGACGCGCTGACATGGATGGAGGTGGCGGTCCGCGAATCGGTCATCAACGCCATCAAGCACGGCAACCGCAGCGATCGGGCGAAGCAGGTGACCGTCGAGTTCACGACCAGGCCCTCCGCAGAACCGGAGGAGTTGGTCATCGTGGTACGGGACCAGGGAGAGGGATTCGACCCGGAAGGAATCGCCGACCCGCTCGCGCCGGAGAACCTGCTGAAATCGAGCGGACGCGGCATCTTTTTCATGCGCAGTTTCATGGACGACGTCCAGCTGGTCAGGCTGCCCGAGGGCGGCATGGAAGTGCGCATGGTGAAGCGTCTCATCGCCGAATCCTGACGCTCGGCCACGCCTCATGACCCACGACCCGCGCCTGCTTGCCACCGCCATCGACATCGTGCTGCGCGCCGGCGACATCCAGCTGACGCATTTCCACCGCGGCATCAGGGTCGACAAGAAGGGGACCATCGATCTTGTCACGGAGGCCGATCTCGAGGTCGAGCGCATGTGCCGGCGCGTGCTCGCGGGGCGTTTTCCGTCCCACGCGATACTCGCCGAGGAATTGGATCCGGAACCCGGGCGAGGAGCGGCCGCTCGTCACTGCTGGGTGTTCGATCCCATCGACGGCACGACGAACTACGCCCACGGGCTGCCCATCTTCTGCGCATCGCTCGGCCTCGAGATCGACGGCCGCGTGGAGATCGCCGCCATCTACGATCCGACCAGGCGGGAGCTGTTCACGGCCGAGCGGGGCGTGGGAGCCTGGCTCAACGGCGCCCCGCTCAGGGTCTCCGGGGCGTCCGCGCTCATCGAGGCGCTGCTGGTCACCGGGTTTCCGTACGACGTGCACGAGCACGGCGACGAGGTGCTCGGACTGTTCGGGGAGTTCGTCCGGCGCGCGCGGGCCGTGCGACGTCTGGGGTCGGCCGCGCTCGACATGGCCTACGTGGCCGCCGGGCGCTTCGACGCGTTCTGGGAAGACCGTCTCAAGCCGTGGGACGTGGCGGCCGCCAGCCTGATCGTCGAAGAGGCGGGCGGCGTGGTCTCGGGCACGGACGGCACGCCCTTCGCCGTTCGCAGCGGCCACGTGCTGGCCTCGGCGCCTGGCCTGCAGGCGCCGATGCTCGCGACCATTCGCGCGTTCAAGACCGGGCGTGCTCTAAACCGGACGCACTGATACCTCTGCAGGACAGCCGGCCGCTAGGCGAGGCCGATTTCACGGCTGGGTGCCCCGCCAGGGTGTGGCATCAGTTGTGCTGTATCGGTCGTCAGGTGTGCTCACGGGAGGCAACGTCATGGTGCAACGGATCGTCGTCGCCGCGCTGTTGATCTTCGCGATAGCCGCCGGCCTGCCAACGCCGGCGTCGGCGCAGCAAACGCTCACCCTCCAGCTCGGGGCGTTCCTCCCGAAGGGCGAGGCTTCCCGCGTCGCGGGCGATGTGCTGGCAATCAACCGGCAGTATCTGCTGTTCGACTTCGGCGATTTCAATGGCTTCCTCGTCAGCGGGGACTGGTCGGTCGCGCTTGGGGAGTACATCGAGGCGAGCGCGGGATTCGGCTACTACCAGGCCACCGCGCCCACCATCTACGAGGAGTGGGTCGACGAGGACGGTTCCGAGATCGAGCAGGATCTCAAGCTCAGAATCATGCCCGCGACGGCTGTGGTGAGGCTGTTCCCGCTCGGCGCCCGGACGGCGTTCCAGCCCTACGTCGGGGGCGGGCTGGGAGTCTACTTCTGGCGCTACAGCGAAACCGGGGAGTTCCTGGGCACGGACGGGAGCATCTTCCCCGCGGCGTACGAGCAGAGCGGCACGTCGGTCGGCCCCATCGTCGTCTTCGGACTCAGAGGCCTGGTGTCGCCGGCGGCGCTCGTGGGCGTGGAAGGCCGGTATCAGTGGGGCGAGGGCGAGCTGTCGCAGGACTTCCTGGGAGACAAGATCGACCTCGGCGGGTTCAGCATCCTGGCGACGTTCGGGTTCCGATTCTGAGCGCGGTCATCGCCGCCGGTAAAGGGCCACGCCGCCGCCCTCGGCGACGCGCGCGAAATCCGCCAGGTAGCCGGGGCGACTTCGCGCGCGCGCTGCCAGCATGTCGCCGCCTTCCGCCTTCTCCTCGATGAGCACCCACTCGACATGCGCACCGGGGGACTCCAGCGCGTCGCGCCAGAGTCCTCCGTTCCCTTCGTGCAGGAAGTCGCGGATGCGGAGCCTGTCGCGCGAGAGTTCCTGCATGAAGTGGGCGAGCGAACCCATGCTGACCATGATCGTCCTGCCGTTCCAGTGCGCTCGCAGGTAGGCGGCCACCTCGGCGCGGCCTGCCTGGTTCTTGCGATCCCATTGCGCTTCGACCACCATCCGCGCCCCGGGGTCGAGCGGTCGCGGCCCCAGCGCCACCGCCGACAGGGCCAGCACCGCCGCAAGCGGCTTCAGCCGGCCGGCCAGTCCGACAGCGCATCCGACACCGAGCGCCAGCACAGGGAGGAGCGGGATCATGTAGCGGATGCGGAACGGGTGACCCGAGTAGAACGCGTACCATGGCAGGGCCGCCACGCCGGCGAGCGCCAGGACGGGAAGCCACGCAGCCAGGACCCGCGACCGCCGCGTCCGGACGAGGAAGATGGCAAGGCCGGCCGCGCCGATGAGGGCCAGCGGCAGACTCGACAGTTCGTGCACGCCCCACCACACGGACGCGAGCGCACGTAGCGGCCGGTGATGAGCGGGGTTCTCCGCGACGAAGAACCCGGACGTCACGAACCACGCCCCAACCGTTGCCCGGCTCAGGACGAGGAACGCCAGGACGGCCGCCGCGGGGTAGATCGCCAGCCGGGCCGTGAGCACGGCGGCTTCGCGAAGAGAACGGCCCTGTCCGAGCGCGGACACTCCGCCGATGGCCAGCAGCGCCGCCGCGAACGGCCAGGCCTCGTAGCGCGTCAGCACCGCCGCCGCCATCGACGCGCCTGCGCGCCGGGTTGCGGCGGGATCGCCCGAGCGGAAGACGTCGATCCCGAACCACGCCGAGAGCAGCACGAGCGCCATCAGCATCGGCTCGGTCATCGGCGTCGACTGCAGGTAGAGCACGTTCGGGTTGAGCGCGACAACCAGCGCCGCGGCGACGGCCGCGGCGCGCGAGCCCGTGATGCCGAGCGTCAGCCGGACGATTACCCAGACCGAGACGGCGAACGAGACCACCGACAGCGCCACGCCGAAGGCGCCGGTCCGATAGAAGACGTCCCACTGGACGGGGATCATGCTGACAAGGTGGGGCAGCGGGAGCCAGACGGCGCCAATCTGCACCCATCCCGGCGTCAGGCTGTCGAGGATGCGCCTGGCGACGACCAGGTGCGCCTTGGCGTCGTAGTGCGACAAAGTCAGCCCGGCCCAGGCGTACCACCACGCCGCGAGCGCGCCCAGGACGAGCGCGGCGGCAGCAAATCGCGCGGCCCACGCGCGGCCCCGGATGTCGGGTATAATCGCCGGACTGGGCGAATGGGGATCCGCGTCTACTGTGGCGGGCACCGTGAGCCTTTCGTCACGCTATCGTATACCACGTCCCGGCAGGGTCCCCCGCGCAAGAACGCCGCCTGACCGGCGAGGACGCGAATCCGATGAAGCACTTCATCGCGTGGGCGCAGGCCTTCGCGCTCAGCATCGGCGGCCTGGGGCTGTTCTTCGTGGCGTTTATCGACGCTTCCGTACTGTCCCTGCCCGAAGTCAACGACATCCTCATCGTCTACATGGTGACGAAGAGCCCTTCCTACCTCCTGTACTACGCCGCCATGGCCACGGCAGGATCGATCGGGGGGTCGCTGGTCGTCTATTACGTTGGCCGGAAGGGCGGTGAAGCCCTGCTGCGCAAGCAATTCTCGCGCGAGCAGGTCGACCGGATGCAGGCCAGGTTCTCGCGCTACGGCATGGCCGCGGTGATCGTCCCGGCGATGCTGCCGCCGCCGGTGCCGCTGAAACTGTTCGTGCTCGGCGCCGGCGTGGCCGGCATGCCCGTGGCCACCTTCGCCTGGGCCATCGGCATCGGGCGCGGCATCCGCTATGTCGGCGAAGGCATCCTCGCCTACTACTACGGCGCCGCCGCCTTCGACTACATCAAGCGCCATGGCAGCGAGGTGGCGCTGTGGGGCGCGCTCTTCTCGGCCGCGCTCGTAGTCGCCTACTACTGGCGGCGCCAGCGCCGGCGCACCGCCGCGGTATGAGCCGACCACCTGTGACGAGCCCGCACCTCTCCGTCGTCATCCCCATCCGCAACGAGTCGGCGAGCATCCCGGAACTTCACCGGCAGATCACCGCCGCGCTGGAGCCGTGGGGGCGGACCTACGAGATCCTGCTCATCGATGACGGCAGCACCGACGACAGCTTCGAGCGCCTGGCCGCCATTCAGGCCGGCGACGCCCGGGTGCGCGTCATCAGGTTCCGCCGGAACTTCGGCCAGACGGCGGCCTTCGCCGCCGGATTTGCCCACGCCCGAGGCACGCTGATCGTGACCTCGGACGGCGACCTGCAGAACGATCCGGCGGACATTCCGGCGCTGGTGGCGCTGGTCGAACAGGGGGCCGATATCGCCGCCGGCTGGCGGAAAGATCGGAAGGACCCGTTCTTCACGCGCCGGCTGCCCTCGATGATCGCCAACTGGATCATCTCGCACGCCACGGGCGTGAAACTGCACGACTACGGGTGCTCGCTGAAGGCGTTCAGGGCCGAGGTGGTCAAGCCCCTGAGGCTCTACGGCGAGATGCACCGGTTCCTGCCGGCGATCGCCAGCGAGCTGGGCGTGACGATTGTCGAACAGGTCGTGAACCACCGGCCGCGCCAGTACGGGCGGTCCAAGTACGGCCTGGGCCGCACGGTGCGCGTGGTCCTGGACCTGATGACGGTCAAGTTCCTCCTGAGCTATGCCACGCGGCCGCTGCAGATTTTCGGGCTGCTGGGCATCATCATGGGTGGCCTCGGCGTCGTCATCACGGGGTGGCTCGCGTATCTGCGGCTGTTCGCCTACCAGTCAATCGCCAACCGCCCGCTGCTGCTGTTCGGCATCCTGCTCATCTTCACCGGCGTGCAGCTCATCACGCTCGGCCTGCTCGCCGAGATGCAGGTGCGCACGTATCACGAATCGCAGGGCAAGCCGACTTACGTGATCCGCGAGATCCTCGAAACGCCGCCCGCCGCGTAGCCGATCCGTACGGCCGTACACACGAAAGGCGCACGGGCCAGAGAGCCGTGCGCCTTTCGGAGCGCCGGACGCTACCTGCAGCTCGGGTAGGGGGAGTAGGGCGCCGGCGACACATACGAGTCGCCGGGGTTCTCGCCCCACTGCAGGACCAGCGGAATGCCCGTGTCGTCGTAGGCGAGGCCGATGTCGACGCCGATCCAGGTCCCGCCCTTGCGATAGGCCAGGTAGTCGATGCTCTTCTCGGGACCGCCGCGCTTCATGTTCCAGGCGAGTTCCATGCCGCCGCACAGGCCCGCCTCAATCATCCGGTCGCGCACGAACGCCATGTTGGCCTGCCGCTCGGACAGGCTCACGCCGGCCACCAATCGGTCGGGGTACCTGCTCGTGGCCCAGGCCACCACTTCCTCGCCGGTCTTCGGCCAGCCGCCCGCGGGGGGGCCGCTCGGCGGGGCGGGAGTCGTTGGCGGCGCCGGAGAGGGCGTCGACACCTTCGGCGTGAAGAAGCTCTGCGTCAGCGACCACGCACTGGTGACATTGGCGTCGAATGCGCGGACGCGCCAGTAGAACCGGATGCCGGCCGTCAGCAGCTGATTGATGGTGAACTTGGTCTCGGCCACCCTCTCGGGCACGGTCACAATCGCGATCATCGCCGAGAAGGACTCGTTCGCCGAAATTTCAAAAGTGTAAAAGACCTCACCAACTGGTCCGCTCCGAGCAGCGTTCGTCACGCGGAATTCGGGGGTCAGGCTGGCCGCGGTCGACGCGCTGACCGGGTAGAGCGGCACAGGAGCCTGGAGTTCGGCAGGGGTCACCACGGCGAAGCTGACGGCCTCGGAGTAGGCGCTTTCGTTGGCGCCGTCGAGGGCCTTGGCGCGCCAGAAGTAGGTGCGATCCGCGGCGAGCGCATCGGGCAGCCGGTAGGCCGTCTTGCCGTCGGCGCCCGGTTCGATGCCTTCCCTGGTCGCCACCTTGTTGCTGAATTCGCCGTCAACGGCCACTTCGAAGCGGTAGGTGACTGGCCGCTGGCCGTTTGTCGACGCGTTCTGCACCACGAGCGTGACCGGCTGATCCTTCGCCGGGATCGTGCTGCCCTTGGGGGCGACCGGTTCCGGCGTCGAGATGTTGACGCCTGCAATGGGGCCGGCCACGGACGGACTCGTCGGGTTGGCGCTCTTCGACGCTTCACAACCTCCGAGCACCAGAGCCGCGAACGGGAGAACCAGGAAAGCCAGGCGATGAGAGGTCATGACGTTTGCTCCAGCGCTGCAGCCAAGGCCGCTGCGGGTGGTCTGCCGGTTGGGGTTACAACGATCGTGCCAACCTGGGCAGAATGCGGCGATCCATAATCTTTATCGGCCGGAGGGGGCCGGACTTTACCCCGCCCTCAGCGCCGGCCGCCTTCCGCGTCGGGCGACCCGTCAAGAGCCGCAGCGTCGGCGCGCCGGGGTCCGCGGAGCAGATAGGCCACGGCGCCCGACACGGAGAACAGGATGATGAGCCCCGCGCCCATGAACGATACCACCAGCGCCGACTCGATGGGCAGGCCGATCCGCGAGAAGTAATACGTGAAGGTGGCCTCCCGGACGCCGAATCCGTTCAGCGACACCGGCGCCATCTGCACCACGAACGAGATCGGAACAATCACGGCGAGATGCCACGCCGAGACGGGGATGCTCATGCTGTGGACGATGGCGGCGTAGAACGCGACGAGCACGGCCTGAACGACGATGGCGCCCGCCAGGCAGGCCGCCAGGGCGCCCGGCGCGCCTCTGAACCTGGTGAGCGCGCCGGTCAGCCGGCCGATGCGCTCCTCGACCCACTCCTGGTGTATCAGGCGCAGCGGGCTGAGGAGCCGGGCCACCGCGCCGGGCATCAGCACCGCGGCCGCCGATGCCGTGACGCCCGCCCCGAGCGCGAGCCACAGCATGGACGCGAGCACGGGCGGACGCCCCCCGATGTGGCTCGCCATGCTCGCCCCGGCCGCCGCGATGGTGAGCAGGCCCAGCAGGCCGAGGCCGCGATCCATGAGCACCACGGTGGTGGCCAGCGTCTTCGATCCGGCCGGCCCGGCCGTGTCCCGCACCCGGACGACATCGCCGCCGATGTTGCTCGGCAGGAAGTTGTTGAAGAACGTCGCAACCAGGTAGGAGTTGAAGAGGCGCCCGACCGGCACGATGACGTGCTGGGCGTCGAGCAATATCCTCCAGCGCCACGCGCTCAGGAAGATCATGAGCAGGTACAGCAGCAGAGCGAAGGCCAGCCAGGCTGCCGAGGCGTTGCTGACGTCACTCCAGAGACGCGAGAGGTCCGTACGCCCAAGCAGCAGGTAGAGCAGCGCCCCGCTGACGACGATTTTCAGCAGGAGCGTCACGGTCCGGCCGATCGCGCTCGGCTTGCCGTCCGGGTCACCTGGGCGTTCCGGCATGGTCCCCTGGCAGGTTCTCGCGGGCCTCGACAAAGGCCAAAGAGTACCATGGAGGCCTCTGGCTGTAAACCGCTAAGTCGCTCATGGCGCGGCAGTTTTGGACGCCTTCATTGACGATGATCGGTCAGGACACCTAAAATGACACGATCGGCCGTCAGGCCCGCACGGGCGGGAGGGGCGGGCCGTCCCGACCCATGCGCATCCTGATGATTGCCCCCGAACCCTTCTTTGAGGCGCGGGGCACGCCCTTCAGCGAATACCACCGAATCCGCGCGCTGGCCGACCTCGGCCACAGCGTCGATCTCGTCACGTATCCGTTCGGGCGGGACGTGTCGCTGCCGGGCCTGAACGTGCACCGAAGCTGGCGCCCGCCGTTCGTGCGGCGCGTCAAGATCGGACCGTCGCTCGCGAAAGTGCCGCTCGACCTGCTGCTGGCCGTCAAGGCCCTCCACGTCGCCCTGAAGTGGAAGTTCGACTACGTCCATTCGCACGAAGAGGGCGGGGCCATCGGCCTCGTGCTGTCCCGCCTGCTCCGTCTGCCGCACCTCTACGACATGCACTCGAGCCTGCCCGAGCAGCTGTCGAACTTCAAGTTCAGCAGGTCGCGGGTGCTCGTGCGGGTTTTTCGGGCGCTCGAGCGGCTCATGGTCTCGCAATCGGCATCGGTCATCGTGATCTGCCGGCATCTCGAGGAAGTGGCCCGCGCCATCGCGCCCGGCGCCCACGTGGTGCTCATCGAGAACGCGCCCGGCTCGGGGGACGCGAACGCGTTATCGGAGGCGCTCGATGTCCGAGCCGTCACCGGCGTTCCCCTCGCCGCTCCGATGGTGCTGTACACCGGGACGTTCGAAGCGTACCAGGGGCTCGACCTCCTGTTCGCGGCGATGCGGCGCGTCCTGGAACGTGCGCCGGACGCCCGGCTCGTCCTCGCGGGAGGGCACGCCGACCAGATCGCGCGGGCGCGCCTCGATGCGGCGGCGCAGGGGATTGGCGCGTCCGTCGTGTTCGCCGGCGAGCGCCCCGCCGAGGAGATCCCTGCGTACCTCGAGGCGGCCGACGTGCTCGTCTCGCCCCGGAGCCGGGGCAAGAACACGCCGCTCAAGATCTACCAGTACCTGAGGAGCGGCACGCCCATCGTCGCGACCAACCTCGTCACGCACACGCAGGTGCTGGACGCGACGGTGGCGGAATTGACCGACCCGACGCCGGACGCCTTCGCCGCCGGGATCCTTCGGGTGCTTGGCGACGGCGCCCGCGCCTCGGCGCTCGGCCAGGCGGCCCTGGCCCTCGCCAGCACGCGCTACACGTACGAGGCCTACGTGCAGCGGACGCGCGAGGCCCTCAGGCCGATGACCGGGCGGGATGCGGAGGCGCCGGCGCCGTGAACGACAACCACTACAGCTATCGCGTCTATGCCGACCCGGCGATGGCCGACCGCTTCGACGCCATGCGCTTCAGCGGTCCCATCGGCACGCTGCTCGCCGAGGCCCAAGAACAGGTCCTCGCGTCGTTTCTCGGCCCCGTCGAGGGATGCGCCGTCCTCGACGTCGGCACGGGCACGGGGCGCGCCGCCCTCGGGCTGGCCCGGCGGGGGGCGCGCGTGACGGGCCTCGACGCGTCGGCAGAGATGCTGCGCGTCGGGAGGGCCCGGGCGGCCGCGGCAGGCCTCGAGGCGACCTTCGAAGTGGGGGACGCGCACCAACTGGCGTACCCGGACAGGGCGTTTTGCTGCGCCGTCAGCCTGAGAGTGCTCATGCACACGCCGGACTGGCGGCGTTGTCTGTCGGAGTTGTGCCGGGTCTCCGCCGACCGGGTGGTCTTCGATTATCCGTCCGCCTGCAGCGCGGCGGCGGTCCAGGCATCCGTCCGCCGGGTGGCCGCCGCTCTCGGCCGTCCCGTCGAGGCGTACCGCGTCCTGAGGCCGGCGGAGGTCCGGCGCGTGGTGGAAGCCTCCGGATTCCGGATCGAGCAGGTGCACCGCCAATTCGTCCTGCCCATCGCGCTGCACAAGGCGATCGGGTCGAGGGCGTTCACCGCGGCCGTGGAGAAGGCGCTGGCGAGCGTCGGCCTCCTCCGGCTGCTGGGGTCGCCAGTCACGGTGGTGGCGGTCCGATGCGCGCGCTAGTCACCGGCGCGACGGGGTTCACCGGCGGCCACCTGGCTCGTTATCTCCAGGGCCGGGGCTGTGCAGTGCGCGCGCTCGTGCGAGGCCCGGACCCGCGCGCGGCGGCGCTTGCCGCCGATGGGATCGACGTCAGCACCGGTGACCTGACCGACCGCGCCTCGCTCGACGGCGCCCTCGCGGGCATCGACATCGTGTATAACATCGGGGCGACCTATCGCCAGGCGGCGGCCAGCAGGGACGCCTACCACGCGATCAACGCGAAGGCGGTGGCGGCGCTGGTCGAGGCCGGCGCAGAGGCCGGCGTGCGGCGCGTGGTGCACTGCAGCACGATTGGCGTGCACGGCGACGTGGAGCACCCTCCGGCCGGCGAAGACGCGCCGCTCAGGCCCGGAGACGAGTATCAGCGTTCGAAGCTCGAAGGAGAACGCCTCGGCCTCCGGGCGGCGGCCCGGACGGGGATGGACCTGGTGATCGCCAGGCCGAGCGGGATCTACGGCCCCGGCGATCGTCGGCTGCTCAAGCTTTTCCGGGGCGTCGCGCGGCGGCGCTTCGTGACGCTCGGGTCGGGTGAGATTTTCTACCATCTCACGTACGTCGAGGACCTCGCCGAGGGGTTCCGGCTGTGCGGGGAGACACCGGCGGCGGCGGGCCGCACCTACATCCTGGCTGGGGGCGAGGTGACGTCGCTCAACGAACTCGTCAGGAGAATCGCGTCCTCGGCCGGTGTCCGGCCGCCGTCGCTCCACGTTCCGGTGTGGCCCGTCTGGCTCGCCGGCGCGGCATGCGAGGCGCTGTGCGTGCCGTTCGGGATCGAGCCTCCGCTGTACCGGCGGCGCGTCGATTTCTTCACGAAGAGCCGGGCGTTCGACATCTCGAGGGCGCGGGCCGAACTGGGCTACGCCCCGAGGGTCGGCCTCGACGAGGGCATCCGGCGCACGCTGGCGTGGTACCGCGATCAGGGGTGGCTCTAATGGCCGGGATTCCGAAGGCCCAGGACCAGTTGTTCGACGCGCGCAGTTCGGCCCTCGACAAGTACGCGCGGCTTGTCGTCGGCCGCCCGGGCTGGCTCGCGCTCGCCAGACACGAACTGATTACACTGGCGAGTCAGGCCGTGCCGGGCGCCCTGGGGCTAATCCTGCGCAGGCTCCTCTATCCGAGGCTGCTCGGCGCCTGCGGGCGCAACGTCGTGTTCGGCCAGAACGTAGTGCTGCGGCACCCGGGCAAGATCCGGATCGGCGACAACGTCGTCATCGACGACAACTGCCTGCTCGACGCCAAGGGCGACACCAACGGCGGCATCACCATCGGCAGCGGCGTCTTCGTGGGCCGCAACACGATCCTGTCGTGCAAGAACGGCGACATCGCCGTCGGCGACCGCGCCAACATCGGGTTCAACTGCGAGATCTTCTCCGCGAGCGTGGTCACCTTGGGCGCCGACTCGCTGCTGGCGGCTTATTGTTACCTGATCGGCGGTGATCACGACCACGCCGACCTCTCGAAGCCGGTGACGGCGCAGGGGCGCCAGTCGAAAGGCGTCTCGGTGGGCGACGGCGTCTGGATGGGTGCCGGGGCGAAGATCCTCGATGGCGTGAGCATCGGCGGCCATGCGATCATCGGGGCAGGCGCCGTCGTGCGCGTCGACGTGCCCGAGTACGCCGTCGCCGCCGGGCGCCCGGCCCGGATCCTGGGCATGCGCGGCGGCGTTGAGGCCCCGGCGGAGTGACATGAGCACGCGCACGCTGAACATCCTGCACGTCTGCGACCACCTCGGCTGGGAAGGGTCGCGCATGCACGGCGTCAAACGCCTGTTCGCATGGATGCTGCCGCGCTTCGACGCGTCCCGCTTCACGGTGTCTCTCGTCAGCTTGCGCAGGAAGGACCTCTCGGAAGAGACCCTCGAGTCGCTCGGCGTCGACATCAGCTACCTGCACAAGTCGAAGTTCGATCCCGCCACGCTCACGGCGCTCTTGAAGATCATCGACCGCAAGTCCATCGACGTCCTGCACCTGCACGGGTACGGCGCCACCACGTTCGGCCGCGCCGCGGCGGCGATGCGCCGGCTCCCGGCGATCCTCCACGAGCACGCCAATCTGACGGACACCCCGTGGTACCAGAAGGTGGCGGACCGGGCGCTCGAGCCCTTCACCGACATCGCGATTGCCGTCTCGAAGAGCACCGCGGAGTTCGTCGTCAACGCCCGCCTGCTCCCGCCGCAGAAGGTCAAGGTGGTGTACCTCGGCGCCCCGTACGACGAGTTCAGCCGCGAGCGCAGCCCCGGGGAGATTGCCGCGGCCCGGCAGGCCCTTGGCGCGGCCCCCGCCGACTTCGTGATCGGCACCGTGACCCGCCTGCACGATTCCAAGGGGAACGAGTACCTCGTCGACGCCGCCCGGCTCGTGCTCGACGTCCGGCCCGAGGCCAGGTTCTTCCTCGTCGGCGAGGGCCCGCGGCGCGCTGGCCTCGAGGAGCAGGCCGCCCGGCTGGAACTCGGCGACCGCTTCGTGTTCGCCGGGTTCGCGAAAGACGTGGCGGCCACGCTCGCCGCCTTCGACCTGAGCGTCTTCCCGTCCCTGTGGGAGGGCACGCCGCTCACCGCCTTCGAGGCGCTGGCGGCCGGAAAGCCGATCGTCGCCACGGACGCGGACGGCCTCGTCGACATTCTCCGTCACGACCACGACGCGCGCATCGTGCCCAGACGGAATGCCAGGGCGCTGGCGGACCAGATGCTCGCCCTGATGAACGCGCCAGCCGATCGGGCGCGCCTCTCCGCGAACGCCCGGGTGACGGGCGGCCAGTACGACATCCACGCGTTCGTCCGGAAGATGGAGCGGCTGTATACGATGCTCCACGACGTCTCCCGCCGCACGCACCGCCGGGGCGTGCTCGAGCAGGACCTCTCGTTCCTGACGGGGGAGCGGCCCTCGTGACCCTCGCCGCCGCCCAGCGGCGCGACCCGGCCCCGGGGCTGATTGCCGCCGCGATCGTGCTCTGCCTCTACGGCGGCATTGCGCTCTCGGTCGATTTTCCTCGCGCCGCCTTCGGCATCCAGAGCGACGAGGCGACCTACTACATGATGGGCCACAGCCTCGCCGAGGACGGCGACCTCGCATACCGGCGCGAGGACCTGGCTCGCGTCTGGCGCGAGTTCCCGTCCGGCCCGTCGGGCGTGTTCCTCAAGAAGGGCACGGATCTCGAAGTCCGGTCGACCGGCGACGCGCCGTTCTTCAGCATCGAGCGGCGCCCGGATCCCGATCCGGCCCGGCTCTTCTACGGCAAGTCCTACGTCTACCCCGTGGCGGCCTCGCCGTTCGTCCTGCTCGCCGGCACGAACGGGTTCCTGGCGTTCCACGCCGTTCTGCTGGCGCTGGTCACGCTCGCGGCGTACCTCTTTCTGAACGCGCGATCGTCGCCGCTGGTGTCCCTGGTGCTGGCCACCGGGTTCCTCATGGCATCGGTGGCGCCCACGTACTTCGTCTGGATCACGCCCGAGCTGTTCAACTTCAGCCTCGTGCTGCTCGGCTACTTCTGCTGGCTCTACAAGGAAGTCGCCGCGCCGGAGTCGTCGCCGCGCGGCACGGGATGGCTCTTCAGGCCCGGGTCCGATCTCGCCGCCGCCGCACTGCTCGGCGTGGCCACGTTTTCGAAACCGTCGAACCTGCTCCTGATCCTCCCGATGCTCGCCTGGATGCTCGCCAGGCGCCAGTGGCGGCGGCTCGTCCTCGCCGGCGTGATCTTCGGCCTCGTTGGCGCCGTGCTCCTGGCCGGCAACGTGGCGGTCACGGGAGACTGGAACTTCCAGGGCGGCGACCGCCGCACGTTCTACGGGTCCTACCCGTTCCAGGAGCGCGGGGTGCCGTGGGAGGAGGTGGGGCAGGACCGGGCGACCAACCGTGTCCTGTGGGCCACCATCTTCGATGGCCGCGTCTTCTGGACGGTCCTCTCCCACAACGCCGCGTACTTCGTCGTCGGCCGCTATTCGGGGCTGTTGCCGTACTTCTTCCCCGGGCTGTTCGCCCTGGGCGCCTTCCTGCTCGCGCGAGGGAAGCGCGCGCCGTGGCAGTGGTTCGTGTTCGGCGGCGCGGCGGCGGAAGTCCTGCTGCTGCTGCTCTGGGTCCCTTACACGTACAACGGCGGCGGAGGGTCGATCGGGAACCGCTATTTCATGAACACCTACGGCGTGCTGCTGTTCCTGCTGCCGCCGATCGCGTCCGCCGGATGGGCCGTCGTCCCGTGGGCCGTGGGCTGCCTCTTCTCGGCCCAGGTGACGTTCAACCCGTTCTTCTCGTCCTTCAACCCCTCGGAGCAGGCGAAGCAAGGCCCGCTGAGGTGGCTTCCGGTCGAGTTGACGCTGGTGAACGACCTGCCGATCAACACCCAGCCGAACCGCGCGCGCGTCTGGTTCGGCGAGGCACGGCGGTTCCAGATCTACTTCCTCGACGACAACGCGTACGCGCGGGAGGACCTGACCTTCTGGGTGAAGGGCCGGTCGACAGCCGAGTTCCTGGTGAAGACGGTCGAGCCGGCGTCGGCCCTCGACCTCGACCTCGCCAGCGGCGATGTGGCGACGTCGGTGAGTGTCTCCCGCGGCTGGCGCCGTCAGCGCGTGGACCTGGCCCCCAACGCCACGGCGCGCGTCAGCGTGCCGCTTGACGAGGGGTTCCCGTACATGGGCACGCGCGTCTGGCGCGTGTCGATCCGGAGCGCTGCCGGGTTCGTGCCGCGCTTCATGTCGGGGGCGTCCGAGGACACCCGGTTCCTGGGCGTCCGGGTGAAGCCGGAACTGCGCCCGTAGGCGCGCCTGAAGCGGGGCAGAACAGTCATGAAGGTGGCCGTGGTCACGTCGAGCCCGCCGCTCTCCGAGGGCGGTCACCTGGTGATCGCGCGGTCCGTCGTCGACGCCCTTCGCGCCGCCGGGCACGACGCCGGGCTGATGGTCACGCCGCAGAACCGATTCGGGCGGCAGGCCTCGGCCTACCTCGCCACGTGGCTCACCGACGCCGGCATGGCGCACGACGGCACGCGCATCGATCACGTGATCTCGTTCAGGTACCCGAGCTACGCCGTGCGGCACCCGCGCCACGTGGTCTGGCTGAATCACCGGATGCGGGAGTACTACGACCTCTGGGATCGCTTCCAGGCCACGCTTTCCTGGAAGGGCCGCATCAAGGAGCGCCTCAGGCGGGCTGCCATCCGCCGCGTCGACACCTACCTGCTCACCCGGCGCGTCACGCGCGTCTTTGCGCAGTCGGCGACCATCCAGGCGCGCCTCCGGCGCTTCGGCAACATCCGCGCCGACGTGCTCTACCCGCCCGCGCCGCCGCGGCCGTACCGCTGCGACGGCTATGGGGACGAGCTGTTCGCCGTGTCCCGGCTCACGCCGCTGAAGCGCATCGACCTGCTCATTGGCGCGCTCGCCGATCCGGCCGCCGCCGGCGTGCGCTGCACCATCGCCGGCGACGGCGAGGAGGCGCCGCGCATCCGCCGCCTGATACGCGACCACGGCCTCGAGCCACGCGTCACGCTGCTCGGCGCCGTGGACGCCACGACGCTCGTCGCGCGCCTCGCCTCGTGCCGCGCCGTGGTCTTCCCCGCGTTCGAGGAGGACTTCGGGCTGGTCACCATGGAGGCCTTCGCCTCGTCGAAGGCCGTCATCACCTGCCGCGACAGCGGCGGGCCCGCGGAACTGGTGCGGGACGGCGAGTCGGGCCTGCTGTGCGAGCCGACGCCCGCATCGCTCGCGTGCGCCATGGCCAGGCTGTCGGCCGACCGGGCGCTCGCCGAGACACTCGGCCAGGGCGCGGCCGCCATCGCCGGGGAGATCGCCTGGCCGAAGACCATTGAGCGCCTGCTCCTGCAGGACGCGCGCTGACCGATGGGTTACCGAAGCACGCTCGAGGCGCACATCGCGCGCAAAGTGACGCGGGCGATCACCGGTCATCGCCTGATCGAAGACGGCGATCGCGTCATGGTCGGCCTGTCGGGCGGCAAGGACAGCTGGGCCCTGATCGAGATCCTCGACGTGCTGCGTCAGAGGGCGCCCATCACCTTCAGCTTCGTGGCGGTCACTGTGGACTCCGGTTACGAGGACTTCCGCCACGACCTGATTCACGAGGCCTGCGCCGCGCGCGGATGGGAGCACCACGTCGAGCGGACCTCAATCGGCGCGGTCATGGACGACCTGCTGGACCCGCGCGACACGCCGTGCTCGCTGTGCGCCCGGTTCCGCCGCGGCGTGCTCTACCGGCTGGCCGCCGCTGCCGGCGCGACGAAGATCGCGCTCGGGCACCACAGCGACGACTTCATCGAGACGCTGCTGCTGAACCTGTTCTTCGCCGGCTCGCTCAAGGCCATGCCGGCCAGGCTGGTCTCCGACAACGGCCGGCACACCGTCATCCGCCCGCTCGTCCTCGTCAGCGAGGACGAGGCGCGCGCCTACGCGAAGGCGTCGGGCCTGCCGATTGTCAGCTGCTGCTGCCCGGCGTGCGGCGACCTGGGGCTCCAGCGCCAGCGCGTCAAGCGCCTCATCTTCGATCTCGAACGCGAGCATGGCGGCGTGAAGGCGTCGATGCTGCGCGCGCTCTCGAACGTCGCGCCGGCCCACTTGCTCGACGCGCGCCTCTACCCGCTGGCCGAACACCTTGCGGAAGCGCCGCTCGACCCGGGCATCGCGCGGGTGGATATCCGGTGAGGGCCGTCATCCAGCGCGTGAGCCGGGCCCGCGTCCTGGTCGGCGACGACACCGTCGGCGAGATCGGCGCCGGACTCCTGGCGCTGGTCGGCGTGGCGGCAGACGACGGCCCTGCCGATGTCGCGTACGTCGCCGGCAAGATCCGCGACCTGCGCGTCTTCGACGACGATGGCGGCAAGATGAACCGCGGCCTGGCCGACATCGGCGGATCCGTGCTGGCGGTGTCGCAGTTCACGCTCTATGGGGACACCCGGAAAGGGCGCCGGCCCTCGTTCGACCGCGCGGCGCCCGCCGAGGCCGGGCGCGTGCTCTTCGACGCCGTCGTGGCCGAGTTGCGCGCGGCGGGCGTGGCCGTCGAGACCGGCACCTACCGGGCCCACATGCGGGTGGAACTGGTCAATGACGGCCCGGTCACCATCCTCGTCGACAGCCGCAGGGAATTCTAGACAGGAGACCGCGATTCTGCGTCGACGGCGGGTCGGCCCCGCCGGCTCCCGAGCCGGACTCCGCAGGCCGGGAACCCTCCTCGGCTTGGCGTCGGCTTCCGGCCTTCTCCACGGGCTTGCGCTATCCGCGCTAGCTCGACCGCTACGCGCCGCGCCCGGGAAGCTTCCGCCCGCTCATCGGGTTCCGGCCATCGTGCGCGGCCTGCTCCGTACGGTTCGTCCGCCGCCAGGCCCGACCCGCCTCGCGGCGTTTTCGAATCGCGGATTGCCATCTAGCCGATGCGATAGAAATCCCGGACGGCGCCGATTTCCGCAGCCAGCCGTTCCGCATCCCAGCCCAGCGCCGCCGCCATCACTGCGCCGCAGGCGGCGACCGCCTCGTCTCCGGGATGACCGGCAGAGCCCATTGGCAGACGGCGAACGACGACGTCCGCGAGCGTGACGGCCATCTCCTCTTCAATCGCGTGCACGACGGCAGCGGCAGGGTAGGGCACGTTCGGAGCGAGGCGCGCCGCCATTGCCGGGTCCTTCTCGCAGCGCGCCACGACAGGCCTCCAGGCAGTGCCGTGCGTCGCCACCAGCGCGCGAACCGACGCCGGGTCCAGCAGTGCGCCGGCCGCCTCGGCTGCCCGCTTCTCCTCCTCGCCCACGCTGACGAAGTCCCAGAAGGGCAGCCGGCTGGCACCGGTGCGGCACGCCGGCATCGAGACCCCCAATTGGCTGCCGGCGAGATCGACGACCTGCTGGGCCACGCCGCGCGCAGTCGTGTACTTGACGCCGGCCACCGAGATGGCGCCGGCCACACCGTCCCGGGCGTGGTCGTGGATGCGGTGGTGGCCCATCAGCCCGAGCGCGCCACGCCGATCGCGCACGGCGGGGACCACGCCCCGGTGGACCAGCGTGACGTCGCGCTCCGAAAGCCCGAGGGCCGGAAACGCCGAGTTGACCTCGGCGACGAAGTCCCGGAGTTCCTCGCCGCCGACGCGCGTGTCGGCGGGATCGGCCGGCTGGTCCGAATGCGAGGTGCCCACCAGCATGCGCCCGCGCCACGGCATGATGAGCAGGAGCCGGCCCCCCGAAGTCGGCGCACTCAGGGCCACCGGGCCGGCAGGACGGGTGGTGACGAGGTTCATCGCCTTGAGGAGCGGAAACGTCGGCCGGGCGCCGAACCGTTCCATCCAGGGCCGGCAGGCCGCGCCGGCGGCATTCACCGTGATGCGCGCCTCGACGTCCAGCATCGCCCCTGACAGGCGATCGACGACGCGCAGGCCGGTCAGGCGCCCGTCGCGGACCAGCGCGTCGGTGGCTTCGGCATAGTTGGCCAGCACGGCGCCGTGGGCGGCGGCGGCCTGGGCGAAAGCCAGCGTCAGGCGGTCCGATTCCGCCATGTGGTAGTCCGACCACCGCGCGACGCCGGTCACGCCGGCGCGCGCGTTACTGCCGAAAGCGCGTTCGTAGTCCTCGCGCCCCAGCACGCGGCCAGCCGGCAGCCGCAGGTGCGGCGTGACCCCGGCGTTGCGGTCGAAGCCGAGCGCCGCGTCCAGCAGGAACCCGGCACGCATCGCCCAGGTCGATCGCATGATCGTCCGCGTGGTCCCCATCATGAAGGCCAGCGGCGTGACCAGCGGCGGCGCGATCCGGGCCATCGCCCGCCGCTCGCCGATCGAGAAGCGGGCCTTCACCAGGTCGCCGCTCTGCAGGGACCGCAAGCCGCCGTGCACGGTCTTCGCGTGGTTGAAGGAACTGCCGCTGCCGAAGTCCGCGCGCTCGACGAGCGCGGTGGACAAGCCGCGCTGGGCGGCGTCGTACGCCACGGCGAGGCCGTGGATGCCGCCGCCAATGACGAGCACGTCGAAACGCCTCGATGCGAGGCTGGACACGTTGCGGATCATGATGCTGCCGGGCCGGCCGGCGCGTTGCCGGAAGGGCGTGAGTATTCTATAGTAAGCGGCCATGCCGCACCGGGCCGCGCCGACGGGGACCGCCGAGGTCCGGGCGTATTGGAATCACCGCATTCACGACCTGGAGATCTCGGCGCATCCGCCGGGTTCGCCCGGGTTTTTCGCGGATCTCGACGAGTATCACTTCGACAAACTGCACCACCTGCTCGATCTCGTCGATTTCGACGGCTACGCCGGCCGCCGGGTGCTCGACGTCGGATGCGGGGCCGGCGTGGACCTGGTCCGGTTCGTGCGGGGAGGCGCGGACGCCACGGGCGTCGACCTCGCGGAGTCGGCCATCGCGCTCGCCCGGGAGAACCTGCGCCATCAGGCCCTCGCCGCGTCGCTGTCGATCGCGGACGGCGAGCGCCTGCCGTTTCGCGACGGCACGTTCGACTTCGTCTTTGCCCACGGCGTCGTGCAGTACACGCCGGGGGACCGCGCCCTCGTCGAGGAGTGCCGCCGGGTGCTCGCGCCCGGCGGCACGGCCTTCTTCCAGGTCTATAACCGCATCTCCTGGCTCAACGCCCTGTCCCGCGTCATGAAGGTGGGTCTCGAGCACCAGGATGCCCCCGTCATCAGGAAGTACAGCCCTGGCGAATTCAAGGCCCTGCTGGACGGCTTCTCGAGCGTCCGCATCGTCTACGAGCGCTTTCCGGTGAAGTCCCGCCTGCACGGCGGGTGGAAGGGCGCCGCCTTCAACAGTCTCTTCGTCGGGACCTTTAATGCCGTCCCGAGACCGCTCGTGCGGCGGTTCGGGTGGCATCTGCTCGCGTTCTGCCGGAAGTAGCGGCCGCAGGGACTGGTGAGACCGTGCCGATCGAGTTGCTGAAGGCCCACGCATACGGCAACGACTTCCTCTACCTCGAGACCGACGACCCCGGCCGGCCCGATGGGCCGGCGCTCGCGCGGGAGCTCTGCGAGCGGCACACCGGCGTCGGCGCCGACGGGCTGATTCTCTTCCGGGCGTCCGGCGCCGGCGCCATCATGCGGCTCTACAACGCCGACGGCAGCTTCTCGGAAGTGTCGGGCAACGGCGTGCGCGGCCTGGCGGCGGTGCGCTGCTGGGTCCGCGTGCGGGAGGGTCGCCCGGCGCCCCCTTCGATGGTCATCACCACGGATGCCGGCGACAAGTTCGTCGAGGTGCTGTCGGCCGAGCCTCCCCGCGTCGTGTGCCGGACGGCGATGGGCCACCCGGCCGACGTCAGGCTGGCCGCGATCGACGTCGGCGGCGCCATCGTCGAGGCGGTCGTTCTCCGGGTGGGGAACCCGCAGTGCGTCGTGCTCGAACATGCGCTCGACGACGCGCGATACCGGCGGCTCGGCGCGGCGCTCGAGCACCACCCGCACTTCCCCGAGGGCACCAACGTCGAGTTCGCGTGCGTGGAGCGCGCGGATGCCGTGCGCATCCTGATCTGGGAGCGCGGCGTGGGGCCGACGCTCGCCTCCGGGACGGGCGCCTGCGCGGCGGCGGTGGCGGCCATGACTTACGGCGGGGCAGCCCGCGACGTGACCGTCGCGTCGCCCGGGGGAACCCAGCGCGTGGAGTGGCGTGAGGACGGCCTCCACCTGACAGGCTGGGCCGAGGTGGTGTGGGAGGGCCGATGGGCCCGGTGATCCGCAACCGGCAGGAGGCGGTTGACGCCGTCGAAACCTACTCGCCGGCCGAGCAGCAGTTCAACCAGCGCCGCAGGACGCTTGGCCTGATCGCCGCGCCCCTCCTCTTCCTGCTCGTGCTCGGCCTCCCGATGGCATCGCTCACCCCGCAGGCGCATCGCCTGGCGGCCATCATCGTCCTCGTCGTCGCGCTCTGGGTGAGCGAAGCGCTGCCGCTTCCGGTGTCGGCGCTGCTCGGTCCGCTGCTGGCCATCGTGCTCCGCGTCGCCCCCGCGCCGGAGGCGCTGGCCGCCTTCGCCGATCCGATCATCTTCCTGTTCATCGGGAGCTTCATCCTGGCGGAGGCGATGTACGCCCAGGGTTTGGACCGGCGCCTCGCGTTCACGGCGCTGTCGTCGCCGCTGGTCGGCTGCAGCGCGGGACGCCTGCTCGCCGTCTTCGGCGGCGTCTCGGTGGCCCTGTCGATGTGGATCAGCAACACGGCGACGGCGGCGATGATGTTTCCCATCGGGTTGTCGATCGTGAGTCACCTGTCGACCCGCCCGGTCGCCCGCCACCCGCGGTTCCGCCGATTCGCGACGGCACTGATGCTTGTCACGGCGTTCGGCGCGTCCATCGGCGGGATGGCCACGCCGATTGGAACGCCGCCGAACCTCATCGGCGTCGGCATGCTGCGGGAGCTGGAGGGCGCGCGAATCTCCTTCGTCCACTGGATGCTGCTGGGCCTGCCGATCTCGGCAGCCCTCTACCTGGCGCTGGCCGCCGCGCTCTGGTTCGCCGGGGCGCGCGGGATTCGCCTGCCGGAGGACACGGCCGATCTGTTCCGCCGTGAACTGGAACGGCTGGGACCGGTTTCGCGCGGCGAACGCAACGTCGTCGCCGTGTTCCTTGTCACGGTGTTCCTCTGGGTCTTCCCCGGACTGCTGGCGGTCGCCGGCCTTCGGGAGTCGCCGTTCGCGAGCGCGTACGCGTTGTCGATGCCGGAGGCGGCGGCGGCCTTGACCGGGGCGATCCTCCTGTTTGTCCTGCCCATCGACTGGCGGCAGCGGCGCTTCACGATGTCCTGGGCGGAAGCCTCGCGCATCGACTGGGGCACGATCTTCCTGTTCGGCGGCGGCCTGGCGCTCGGGTCGATGGCCTTTTCGACGGGGCTCGCTGCGAGCGTCGCCGCGGCCGTGACCGACTGGCTCCCCTCGCACCATTCGCTGCCCATCACGATCCTGTTCACGTGCTGCGCGGTAGCCCTGTCGGAGATCACCTCGAATACGGCTTCCGCGAGCATGGTGGTGCCTGTCGCCATCGCCGTGAGCCGGGCGGCCGGCATCAGCCCGATCGAGCCGGCCCTCGGAGCGACGCTCGGCGCCAGCATCTGCTTCATGCTGCCGATCTCGACGCCTTCCAACGCGATCGCGTACAGTTCGGGCCACGTGCCCATCGGCACGATGTTCCGGTACGGGATCCTCCTGTCGGTGGTCGCGTGCCTCGTCGTGGTCGCCGCGGTCTCCACGTTCGGGCCGCTGCTGTTCTGACGGCGCGTGCGGCAGTTTCTGCGTACTGCCCAGCCGTCGATGTGTGCAGAACACGACACGCCCCCTCCGGCGGTCCAGCCGCCCCTCTGCGCGGTGTGCGACGGCGCCGGCTTCGAGATCAGCCGGCCGGCGGGGCGGATTCGCTCGAGGCGGCGCCCGGCGGGCGCGCCGACTGCGCCGGGTGCGCCGTGCCGGCCAGTCGAGCGCGCATTTTGCAAGGCGCATGACCAGCAGGGCGCGCCCGCGCCCGGCTCCGGGAGACAACGTGACAGACACTCGCGCGCTCGACTGGCTCGCTGAACGCCTCAGGGCGGCCCGCGCCGTGACGGTGATGACCGGCGCCGGAATCTCTGCCGAGAGCGGCGTGCCCACATTCCGGGGGAACGACGGGCTGTGGCGCAGCTTCAGCGCCGCCGACCTGGCGACGCCCGAGGCCTTCGCGCGCGACGCGCGCCTGGTCTGGGACTGGTACCGATGGCGGCGGAGCGTCATCGGTCGGGCTCTGCCGAATCCCGGCCACCTTGCGCTGGCCCGCCTGCAGTCCCGCCTGAGCGAATTCACGCTGGTCACGCAGAACGTGGACGGCCTGCATCAGCGAGCGGGCAGCACGGGCGTGATCGAACTGCACGGCAGCATCTGGAGGGCCCGTTGCGCCCGCGCATGCGGCTTCCTGAGGGATGAGCGCCGTCTGGTCCCCGGCGCCGCCGAGGAAGTCGACGACGCGCCGCCGCCGGTCTGCGCATGCGGCGCACTGCTGCGCCCGGACGTCGTGTGGTTCGGCGAGGCCCTCGACGGGGATCGGATTGATCTCGCCGCTCGCGCGGCTGGCGACTGCGAGGTCTTTCTCGCCATCGGCACGTCGGCGCTCGTGTACCCGGCCGCGGGCCTCCCGCTCATCGCGGGAAGGGCCGGGGCGCTCGTCGTCGAGATCAACGTCGACGACACGCCGCTGACGCCTCATGCCGGGCTCGCCCTCCGCGGCAAGGCCGCCGAAGCGCTGCCGGCGCTGGAGTGCCGCGTGTGACGCAGCCTTCGTCCCGGGACCGGCCCCGGGAGAAGCTCGGGCGGCTCGGTGTCGGCGCGCTCGGCGACAGCGAACTGCTCGCGCTCGTGCTCGGGTCCGGAACCCGCCGGGCCGGCGCCCTGGCGCTCGCCGCCCTCGTGCTCGAGCACGCGGGAGGCCTCCACGGGCTCCCGGCGTGCACCGGCGACGAACTGCGCCGCATTCCCGGCGTCGGGGCGGCTCGGGCGGCGCAGGTGCTCGCCTCCGTCGAACTCGGCCGGCGCACGCTGCTGCGGCAACCCGCCGACCGCCCGCAGTTGCTGACGCCGGGCGAGGTGGCCACGCACCTGCTTCCCGAGTTCGGCGCCCGCCCGGTCGAGCAGTTCGGCATCGTGCTGCTCGACACGAAGCACCGCCTCATCCGGACATCCGTGCTGACGGTCGGCACGCTCGACCGGAGCGTGGTGCATCCCCGGGAAGTTTTTCGGGAGGCCGCCTCCGCGCGTGCAGCGGGCATCGTCTTGTTCCATAATCATCCGTCAGGCGATCCCACGCCGAGCGCCGACGATGTGTCGCTGACGCGGCGGCTCGTGGCGGCCGGGGAGTTGATGGGCATCGACGTGCTCGATCACCTCGTCCTGACCGCGACCCGGTATGTCAGCCTGAGGGAGATCGGCCGCCTGAGGTGACTGGAGATTCATGGAGAAGGTCCTCTATCTCGACTGTTTCTCGGGCGCATCCGGCGACATGGTGCTCGGCGCGCTCATCGATCTCGGCGTGCCGCTCGACGGCCTTCGCGCCGCCCTGGCGACGCTCCTGCCCGACGGCTGCGAACTGACGGCCGCCAGGGTGTCGCGTTCGGGAATCGGGGCCATCCAGTTCGACGTCCGGGTGAACGCAGGCGAACACCACGCCAGCGGGCATGCCCCGCACCGGGGCCTGCAGGACATCCTGGAGATGATCGCGAAGGCGGGCCTGCCGGCGCAGGTGGCGATCCGCGCCAGCCTCCTGTTCGAGCGCCTCGGCCGCGTGGAGGCCGAGATTCACCAGGTGCCCGTCGAGCGGGTGCATTTCCACGAGGTCGGCGCCCTCGATTCCATTGTCGATATCGTCGGATCGGTCTGGGCCATCGACACGCTCGGCGTCGACCGGGTGTGCGCATCGCCCCTGAACACGGGCAGCGGCACGGTGGCAACGGCCCACGGCCAGCTGCCGGTGCCGGCGCCGGCCACGATCCGGCTGCTCGAGGGAGCGCCCGCCTACTCGAGCGGCGTCCAGGGCGAACTGCTGACGCCGACCGGGGCCCTGCTGGTCACCGGGCATGCCACCTCGTTCGGGCCGATGCCGGCGATGACCATCCGGCGGACGGGCTACGGCGCCGGCCAGCGGCAGGTGCCCGGCCAGCCGAACGTGCTGCGCGCCGTGCTCGGCGAAGCCACCGCCTCGTCCGACCACGGACGCGTGCTCGTCCTCGAGTGCAACATCGACGACATGAACCCGCAGTTCTATGGAAACCTGGTCGAGCGACTGCAGGCGGCCGGCGCCCTCGACTGCTACCTCGCGCCGGTGCAGATGAAGAAGAACAGGCCGGGCACGCTCGTCACCGTCCTGGCCCCGGTGGGCCTGCGGGAGAGCATGCTCGATCTGCTGTTTCGCGAGACCACGACCATCGGCGTCCGCTATCACGAGGCCGAACGCGAGTGCCTGTCGCGTGAGTGGACCACGGTCTCCACGCGGTTCGGTGCGATCCGCGTGAAACTGGCGCGGCGCGGCACGGCGGTGATGAACGCCGCTCCGGAATACGAAGACTGCGCCGCGCGGGCGGCCGAACGGAAGGCCTCTGTCCGCGACGTGCACGCCGCGGCCGTCCAGGCCTACCTTGAGTCTCAACAGGAGCAGACCAGTCATGAGCACTGACGCCACCCCGTCCGCCGGCACGCCGGCCGCGCCGCAGACGCCCGCCGGCCCCGCCGCAGCGCCGCCCGTGCCCGAACCCGAGCGCGTGGGCATCGACGACTTCCTGAAAATCGATTTGCGCGTCGCGCGGATCGTGGCCGCCGAGCGCGTGCCGAAGTCGCGCAAACTGCTGAAACTCGAGGTGGACCTCGGCACGGAACGCCGCACGCTGGTCGCCGGCATCGCGGAGGCCTACGAACCCGAGGCGCTCATCGGCCGCGTGGTCGGCATGGTCGCCAACCTCAAGCCCGCCACGGTGATGGGCGTGGAATCGAACGGGATGATCCTCGCCGCCAGCGCGCCCGGCGGCCTGCCCACCGTCGTGAGCTTCGACACGGAACCGCCTCTCGGCGCGCGCATCAAATAGGACGGGATGATCGACTCCCACGCGCACCTCGCCGACGAGGCCTTCAGCGCCGACATCGAGGCGGTCGTGCGGCGCGCGCGCGCGGTCCCGCTCGAGGGCGTCCTCTGCATCGTGGACGCCTCGGACCCCGAGGAGTGCTCGCGTGCCGGCCGGGTGCTCCCGCTCTGGGAGGGTCTCCGCACGACGGCCGGCGTGCACCCGCATCGCGCCGCGCCGTTCGAGGAACGGCCGGCCGCCGCCGCGGACCTGGCGGACGCGCGGATTCGGGACGAGCCGCTCGTGAGGGCCGTGGGGGAGGTGGGCCTCGACTATCACTACGACTTCGCGCCAGCAGGCGTGCAACGCGCCGTGTTCGCCGCGCAGGTCCGCCTCGCCTGCGACCGCGGCCTGCCGCTGGTCATCCACACGCGCGAGGCCGACGACGACACGATCGCGGTGCTGAGCAGGGAAGGGCGCGGCGCGGCGCGGGGAGTCTTCCACTGCTTCTCCGGCGACGAGCGCCTGGCCAGGCGGGCGCTCGAACTGGGGTTCCACATCTCGTTCTCGGGGATTGTCACGTTTCCCAAGGCCGAGTCGGTGCGCGAGGCGGCGGCGGCCGTGCCCCTCGACCGGATGCTGGTGGAAACCGACGCCCCGTACCTGGCGCCCGTCCCGCACCGGGGCCGCCGAAACGAGCCCTGCGAGATCGTCGAAATCGTCAGGACGCTGGCCCGCATTCACGGGGTAGCTCCGGAAACCCTCGCCGCATCCACCGCGTCCAACTATCGAAAGCTATTCGCCCCGTGACGGTCGGGATCGCGCCGAACCCCTTGTCAGAAGGCAGTTTGGCGCGTTGACACTCGTGGGTGAATGTGGTCTGATGGCTCGTTGCGTGCTGCTGCTGTGGAAAACACGTCGCCCACCCTTTCGGAGATCTTCGAACCCATCCGTGACGACCTGGCCCGGGTCGATACAGAGTTCGTCCGCCACATCCAGTCGAAGGTCCAACTGATTCCGAGGATCGGGAAGTACATCCAGTCGAGCGGCGGTAAACGGATCCGCCCGGCGGTCCTGCTGATGGCCGCCCGGCTGTGCGGCTACACGGGGGACCGCGCCGTGCTGTATGCGGCCGTGGTCGAGTTCATCCACACGGCGACCCTGGTCCACGACGACATCATCGACGATGCGGAGTTGCGGCGGGGACGGCTGGCGGTGCACTCACAGTGGGGCAACGACATCACGGTCCTGCTCGGCGACTACCTGTACATCAAGTCGATGGCCCTCGCCCTCACGCACGACGAGCTGGAGATCATCCGGCTCCTGTGCGACGTGACGCTGCGCATGATCGAGGGCGAGCTCTACCAGCTCACCAAGAACGGCGACCCGGACGTCACCGAGGACGAGCATTTCGAGATCATCCGCCGGAAGACGGCCTACCTGTTCAGCGGTTGTGCGCGTATCGGGGCCATGCTGGCCGGCAGGCCGTCGGCCGAGGTCGACGCGCTCGGCGAATACGGGTTCAAGCTCGGCATCGCGTTCCAGCTGGTCGACGACCTGCTCGACCTCACCGGCACGGTCCAGTCGCTTGGCAAGCCCGTGGCGAGCGACCTGCGCGAAGGCAAGCTGACGCTGCCGGTGATCGCGTTGATGAACGGCGCGGACCCGGCGGTCCGCACGCTCATCGCCGATGTCGTGCAGACGCGGACGCTGACATCCGAGCGATGGGAGAAGATCAGCGCCCTGCTGGCGGAACACCGCGCCATCGACTACGCGTTTGGCCGGGCGGTCCAGCTCGCCGGCGAGGCGAAGGCCCACCTCCTGGTGTTTCCGCCGTCGGACGAGCGGGCGGCTCTGGAGGCGCTGCCCGATTACGTCCTGATGCGCGACCGCTGATCCCGCCGGACAACCGGTCCCGCTCCAGCCTGCGCGGGCCAATCCGACTTCTGCGGGGACTGCCATGACCGACGCCGACCGCATCGCGGAGCTTCGCGACATCATCCGGGAGCACGAACACCGCTACTACGTGCTCGCGGCCCCGAGCGTCACCGACGCTGAATTCGACCGGTTGATGGCTGCACTGCGCGACCTCGAGGCGCGCCGCCCGGAACTGGTCACTGCCGACTCCCCGACCCAGCGCGTGGGCGGGCGCCCCGCCGAGGGTTTTCCCACCGTCGAGCACCTGGTCCCCATGCTCAGCCTCGACAACGCGTACTCGGACGATGAACTCCGGGCCTTTCACGATCGGGTGCTCCGCGTGCTGGACGCGGCGGGCGGCGCGCCGCCGGAGGTGGCCTACGTCGCCGAGCTGAAGATCGACGGCCTCAGCATCGCGCTCACCTACGAGGACAGCGTGCTTGTCCGCGGCGTGACGCGGGGCGACGGAGTCAGGGGCGAGGATGTGACCGGCAACGTCCGCACGATCAGGGCGATTCCGCTGCGCCTCGCACAGGAGGTGCCGGGCCGCCTCGAGGTGCGGGGCGAGGTGTACCTGCCGCGCGCGTCCTTCGAGCGCGTGAACCAGGAGCGGGAGGACGCGGAAGAAGCGGCCTTCGCCAATCCGCGCAACGCCGCAGCGGGCACGATGCGGAGCCTCGACCCCGCAGCGGTGGCCCGGCGCGGGCTGTCGGCCTGCGTCTACCAGGTCGTCAGCATCGGCGAGGAGCGCGGCGATCACGCCGGCGCCCTGCAGCGGATGTGCGGCCTCGGCCTGCCGGTGGAGCCCAACTGGCGGCGCTGCCAGGACATCGAGGCGGTCGTCGGCTACTGCCGGGAGTGGCGAGACCGCCGCCACGAGCTGGGGTTCGACACCGACGGAGTGGTCGTCAAAGTCGACGATCTCGCGCTCCGCGCGCGCCTGGGCGCCACCAACAAGTTCCCCCGCTGGGCGACGGCGTACAAGTTCCCGGCGCTCCAGGCCACGACCCGTCTCAGGCAGATCGCGGTCAACGTCGGGCGGACAGGGGCCGTCACGCCATACGCCGTGCTCGAACCGGTGACGCTCTCGGGATCGACCATCCAGATGGCGACGCTGCACAACGAACAGGAGATCGCGAGGCGCGACATCAGGCCCGGAGACCTCGTGATCGTCGAAAAGGGCGGCGACGTCATCCCCAAAGTCGTCGGACCGGTGCTCGGCGACCGTCCCGACGACGCCCGCCCGTGGGAGATGCCGCGGGAATGCCCGGCCTGCGGCAGCCGCCTCGTGCGGCCCGGCGACGAGGTGGTGTGGCGCTGCCTCAACGCCTCGTGCCCCGCGAGGCTCAGACGCAGCGTGCTGCACTTCGCCTCGAGGCGTGCCCTGAACATCGAAGGACTGGGCGAGTCGCTGGTCGATCAGCTGGTTGCGGGCGGTCTCGTCACCGACGTCGCCGACCTCTACGCGCTGCAGGCGGAGCAACTGGCGGCCCTCGACCGCATGGGACAGAAGTCGGCGCAGAAGCTCCTCGGCCAGATCGCGCGCAGCAAGGAAGCCGAATTCTGGCGCGTGCTGTTCGGCCTCGGCATCCGGCACATCGGGGAAGGGGTGGCCCAGTCGCTGGTGGCGGCCTTCGGGTCCCTCGGCGCCCTGTCCACGGCCACACTCGATGCCATGCAGGAGGTGCGCGACATCGGCCCAGTCGCCGCCGCAGCCGTCCGGGAGTACTTCGACGAGCCGCACAACCTCGCGCTGGTGGAGCGGCTTCGCGCGGCAGGCCTGCAGCTCGAGTCCGCGGCGCCCCCCGCATCGGGCGATCTCCCGCTCTCTGGCGCGACCTTCGTGCTGACGGGCACGCTTGCCGGCATGACCCGCGACGAGGCGGCTCAAGCCGTCATCTCGCGAGGCGGGCGCGTGTCGGGATCGGTCTCCAGGAAGACCAGCTACGTGGTGGCCGGCGCCGATGCGGGCGGCAAACTCGCCCGGGCGCGGGAACTTGGCATCACCGTGCTCGATGAGGAGGCGTTCTCGCGCCTTATAATGGGAACGTGACCCGCCGTTTCACCGCGTTGACGCTCGCACTGACGGGCGCCGTGTCCCTGCTGGTCGGCCTGATGCTCGCCGGCTCGCTGACTCCGGCGCCGCCGGTCGCCGCCGCCGCCCCGCCGCCCGCCCGGCCCGCCGCGCGGCCAGGCGTGCCGATGCTCGTCGTCGATTTCGCCGACATCGCCGCGCGGGTGAATCCGGCCGTGGTCTTCATCGAGGCCGTGAGCAGACCGCATCGGGTGCATCGCAGCGACCCGGCCCGCGAGGCGCTGCCCCAGGGGGCGCCCGGGAAGCCGGATGAGGAGTTCGAGCACGCCGATCGGGATTCCGGCAGCGGCTTCCTGCTGACGCCCGACGGGGAAATTCTCACCAATCACCATGTCGTCGACGGCGCCGAACGCCTCAACGTGAAGCTGGCCGACGGGCGCAGTTTCCGCGCGCGCGTCATCGGGGCCGATCCGGACACCGACGTGGCGCTCATCAAGGTGGACGGCGTCGCCAATCTGCCCGTGGCGGCCCTGGGCGATTCCTCCGCGCTGAGGCCCGGCGAATGGGTGTGCGCGATCGGCAACCCGCTCGCGTACGAACACACCGTCACCGTCGGCGTCGTCAGCTACGTGGGCCGGAAACTCTTCGACGAGAGCCTCGACGACTACATCCAGACCGACGCCGCCATCGACTTCGGCAACAGCGGCGGCCCGCTCATCAACACCGCCGGGGAAGTCGTCGGCATCAACTCGGCCATCAGCTCAGAGGGGAACGACATCGGCTTCGCCGTGCCGATCAACCAGGCCCGGGACATACTCGGACAGTTGCGCAGGCGCGGACGCGTCGTCCGCGGCTACATCGGCGTGAACCTGCACGACCTCGACGAGGATCTCCAGCGCTCGCTGCGCCTCGGCACGGCCAGGGGCGTCCTCGTCGAAGACGTCAGCGCCGGGTCGCCAGCCGAGCGTGCGGGGCTGCGCCGGTACGACGTCATCACGGCCGTGGAGGGGCGCCTCGTCCTGGCCACCCCGGAACTCATCCGCAACATCGCCGGTTTGATTCCCACACTCGCTTAAATGCTTTAGCAAGATCTTCTCTTGAGGGAAAAAGAATTGCAAAATGATAAAGGCCGGTATGTCCTTCTGGTGCTGGTGTTGCATTTTCACCAGCCCATGTATTCAATCCAATGTGGTGATGATAATTTCCTGATGAAAGAAATACTGCATTCTTTCCAAACCTTGCGGTTACTTGAAAACCAAGCAGGTCTCTGTAAAATGCTAATGCTTTATCAAGATTAGCTACAGTTAAATGAACGTGTCCTATTCGTGTGCGGGGATTTAATTCGTAATCCATCAAACTCCAATATTTTATTTATGATTTACTTTTACTGGTTTAACTTTCCAGATTTTATCTGCATATTCTTGTACTGATCTATCGCTTGAAAACTTTGATACTCTTGCAACATTATAAATAGATTTTTTTGTCCACTCCTCTTTATCCTTATACAACTCAGCAACTTTA
>JAWOGY010000284.1:0-16389 GCA_046496425.1 Vicinamibacterales bacterium | reverse complement strand
AAGACGTGGTACACGTCCGGCAGGTCGAACCTGATCTCGGTGGGTTCGCCCGGCGCGAGAGGAACGGGCGTCTCGAACCCCCGCCGGAACTTGGCCCGGAACGGCTCGCCGCGGACCAGTTGCTGATAGCCGCCCATCCGCACGTAGTTGGACGGAGGGCGCGGGGCCGGCTGGCCAGGCGCGGCCGCCGGCATCTCCGGCTGCGGGTAGTTGCCGGGATACCCGTCGATGAGCTTCACCACGAAGTCGCTGTCCGTGCCGGTGGACGACACGGTCAGGGAGATGGAGATGGGCCCGGCAACCGCCAGATCTTCTTCGAGCGGCCCGGTGGAGTAGACCAGCACATCCGGCCGCGTGGCCGCGAACCGCTGATCCTCGGTCATGTAATCGGAGGTCATCCCCGACGCCACGTAGCCGACGTAGGGCACGGGCCTCGACGGATCGCTGACGTACTCGTCGAAGGTCCGGGCGCCGGACACCGGTGCGGCTCCTGGCGCGATCCGCCCGCCGGCCTGCAGCGAGAGCGTGAGCGGCGTCGTGGTCTTCGGCGGCCAGGCCTCGTGGCGACGGAACTCGTTGATGCCGGTGGCGAACATCGTGGCCTTGGCGAACCCGGCAGGCAGCGGCGCGTCCTTCAGGTGGTGCATGAAGAAGGCGAACTGGATCTCACTGCGGAATACCTCGCCCGTTCTGACCGCGAACGTCGCGTTGCCCAGCCGGTCGCCGGGACCTCGTCCCCAGCCCCCATGCGACCACGGTCCCATCACCAGCCTGTTGTCCGTTGTCGGACTGAGCCGTCCGATCGACCGGTACATGTGCAGCGGCCCCATCGGGTCCTCGGCGTCGAACCAGCCGCCGACGTTCAGGATGGCCGGCGTGATGTTTCTCGTGTGCTTCCAGACCGAGCGGACCTGCCAGAACTCGTCGTAGTTCGGGTGGTCCACGATCTCCTGCCAGTAGCCCGCGCGCCCCCCGAAGAGCTGCTCGTTGACCTCGGCGAGCGGGGGCAGCGACAGGAAGAACTCGTAGGCATCCGGTGTGCCGGGATCGAAGCGCGGCTCCTGGACGGGCAGGTGCGGCCCTCCCACGCGCGGCTTGAAGCTCGAGTAGAAGCCGAAATTGGCGCCCAGCATGAACGCGCCGTTGTGGTACACATCGTCGCCCAGGTAGTAGTCGGCCGTGGGCGCCTGGGGCGACGCGGCCCGAAGCGCGGGGTGCGCGTCGATGATGCTGGCTGCCACGTGAAAGCCCGGCTGCGACACGCCGACGAGGCCCGCCCGGCCGTTGTGGTTCGGCACGTTGTCGAGCAGCCACGCGATCGTGTCGTGCATGTCGCTGCTCTCGTCGACATCCTGCGGTCCCCGCTTGACGGGCACGTGGGGCCGGACCTGCTTGAACTCGCCTTCCGACATGTACCGGCCGCGCGCGTCCTGGTAGACGAAGATAAAGCCCGCCGCCTGGAACTCCTCCGACGGCCCGAGCGACGTCCGGTACGCGTCGATGCCGTACGGGCCGACGCTGTACGGCGTGCGCGTCACGAGGAACGGGTATCGCTTCGAGGCGTCCTTCGGCATGTACACCGACGTGAACAGCCTGGCGCCGTCGCGCATCGGGATCCGGAACTCGTACTTCGTATAGCGCTCGCGGACGCGATCCGCACCGGACGGCGCCTGCTGCGCGCCGAGGGGAAGGACGGCCAGCGCGATCACGGCGGCGACAGGAATGCGGAACAACCTGGACATGAAACGACCTCCACAAGACCGGTTTCAGCACCTGCGTGCTGCGGCTCGATCACACCGCGCGACGGAGTTTGGTCACCGCGCCTCGCGGCCCGGGAGAGCCGTCAGCAGCGCAGCGGCCTCCTCGCGCCCGGCCGAGAATGCCTCCATGAGCGAGGCCGGGATGGGATCCCCCGGCGGCATCCGCCGGTGCTCGGTGAGCGGGTTGACGAAGGTGCCGTTCTTCCTGAGGCGGTAGTCGAGGTGCGGGCCGGTCGAGAGCCCCGACGACCCGACGCGGCCGAGAAGCTCGCCCTGGCCCACCCGCTGGCCGACGCGGACCGCCACGGACGAGAGGTGGAGGTACATGCTCTCGTAGCCGCTCGAGTGGCGGACGGCGACGAGGCGGCCCGCAGCGCCCGCCCAGCCGGCGCGCGTCACCACGCCGTTCGACACCGCCACGACGGGAGCCCCGATCGGGGCGGCGTAGTCGACGCCCAGGTGCGCCCGCCGCACGTTCAGGACCGGGTGGCGGCGGCTGTACGAGAAACGCGACGTGATGCGCGGCTCGAACTTGAGCGGCGACTTCAGGAAGAAGCGCTTCAGCGACCGTCCGTTCGCGTCGTAGTAGCCGGCCTTGCCGTCAGGCAGCACGAAGCGGAACGCCTCGAGGCGCCGCCCGTCGTTGTGGAATTCCGCGGCCAGGATGCTGCCGTAGGCCACGGTGCCGTTCTCGCGGGTGACCTTCCGGAACGCGACCCGGAACGAGTCTCCCGGCTGCAACTCGCTGTTGAAATCGATCTCGCCCGAGAACACCGCGGCGAGCTCGACCGAGAGGTCGGCTGTCTCGCCGGCTTCTTCCATCGCCTCGAAGAGCGACGGCGTCTCCCTGTCGATGTGGCCCGTCGTGACGGCGGTGGATTCCTCCCGCTTGTAGGCGACGACGCTCGCCGCGAGTTCGTGCGGCGTGGACGGAGAGGCTGGCTCCACGCGAAGGTAGTGGTCCGGGTCGACCTCGTAGTCGAAGGCCCGGAGAAATCCGTCGAGCGTCCGCGTGAGGGTGAACGGCCGGTCCGCTCGGAGCTTGCGCGGGTCCATGATCCCGGCAACCACCTCGACCGCGTGCGCGGCGCGATCCTCCGGCAGATAGGCGCGGAACAGCTCGGCGAGCGTGCTGTTTCTCGGGACGGTGCCCGAGATGACCTCGGTGTCGGGATGAAGGAGGCGGTCCGACTGGACAACCGCGCCGGCAGGGGGCGCCTCCTCGCGCGCGCAGGAGGAGGCCAGCAGGCTCCCGGCGATCACGGCGCACGATGCGGCCACGGCTGCGGCAGAACTCATGGGCAGGGTCCTCGATATCGATAGGCGGTGCCATGACCCGTTCTCGCGGATCAGGCGGGCCGCCGAACGCAGGTCATGGAACCGGTCCGGTTGAGCCCTGATCGTAGCACGGGCCCCGGGCCGCGCTACACGCGGGCGTGCCGCTCGGACCAGCGGCGCAGGGCCTGCTGCCGCTCGGCGGCCTCGGGCTGCGCATCGAGCCGGTCGACCGGCCACGGCAGGCGCCACGTCCAGTTGCGCTCGTCGATGAGGCCGGGGGTGTTGACGCGGTCGGGCCAGCCGAACACGTCCTGGATCGGGAGCGTGAGCAGATCGGAGCCCGACGCGAACAGGGCTTCGAGCAGTGCATCACGCAGCGCGGGCGGCAGCGCGTCACCGGCGGCGGAGGGCGGCTGCTGGTCCCGCCACGCCGTGGCAGCCACCGTCAGCACCGCCTGCCGCTCGGCCTCGTCGGCGCCCCGCCACCAGATCGCGAGCGTCTCGGTGTCGTGCGTGCCCGTGGTCGCCACCGAGCGCCGCGGGTACTCGGCCGGCTTGATGAGCGGCTGGCCGGGCTCGTTCCAGTAGCGCTCCCAACGCAGGACGCGGTAGCCAGGCAGGCCCAGGGCGCCGAGTGTGGCCCTCACGAAATCCGGGATGGTGCCGAGATCCTCGGCGATGACGCCGGCGCCGGCCCGCATCAGGACCTTCAAGACGGCCTCGCCCTGGGCGATCTGCGACGCCTCCCCGGCAGGCTCGAAGTGCGGTGGACTGGCGTCGCGCGGGAAGATCCAGGATCTGAACAGGCCCACCAGGTGATCGACGCGAAAGAGATCGAAGAGGTCCGACGCGCGCCGGGCGCGGGCGCCGAACCATGCGTAGCCCTCGTCGCGCATCACGTCCCAGCAGTACGCGGGCAACTGCCAGTTCTGGCCGTCCTCGCTGAACGCGTCGGGAGGCGCGCCAACGGCCCCGTCGAACGAGAACAGGCGCTGATTCGCCCACACATCGGCGCTGTCGGCGGCGACGCCGAACGGGAAGTCGCCCGAGACGCGAAGGCCGGGCGACTGCTTCCGTGCCTCGAGCCACTGTTCGTGCGCGATCCACTGGAGGTACTGCCGGAACAGGATCTCCTGCGCCGATTCGCGCCGGAACGCGGCGATCGCCGCACGCCGGCGATCCCGGAACTCCGCGGGCCAGGCGGTCCACGAACGGCCGCCGGTGACATGCAGCGCCGCCCGGTAGAGGGCATAGTCGTCGAGCCACCAGGCCTGCTCGCCGACGAAGGCGCGCAGCTGTGCTGCCCGCCCGGAATCGGCCGCCCACTCGTGCCGGCGGAAGCGCCGGAACGCGGACCGAAGCGCCCGATCCTTGAGGGTCCTGACGCTCCAGTAGTCCACGGCAGGGCTCGCCCGCGCGTGGTCGATGAGGCCGCGCGCGGCGGTGTCGAGCGCGTCTTCGCCCCCGAGTTCGTGAAAGTCGGGAACGTCCGGCACCGAGATGAAGATCGGGTCGAGGGCCATTGCGCTGACGGCCGAGTACGGGGACGCCTGGCCGGGCGCCATCTCGTTCAGCGGCAGCACCTGGAGGACGCGAAGGCCCGCGCCCCGCATCCAGCGGGCGAGGACGGGCAGGTCGGCGAACTCCCCGATCCCCCAGCTCCGCGCCGACGGCATCGAGAACAGCGGCAGGAGCAGCCCCGCCGCGCGCCCGCTCTGCGGCCGGGACGGCACGCTCACGCGGCGGCCTCGATGCGATCGAGCACGCGCGAGACGGCGCGGTCGAACACCTCGGACCGCGGCAGGAGGCTGAGCACGAGGAACGCCTCGCGCGGAAAGTCGAAGAAGTAGCCGGGATGCACCAGCACGCGATCGTGCTCCAGCAACTGCAGCACCAGCGACTCCTCCGACTGCATGGCCGGCACCTGGATGACGGCGCACCAGCCGCCCTCGGCGGGCAGGACGTCCACCGCGGGGCAGCGGGGTGCGGCCTGGAGGAGCGCGCGGTAGTTCCGCGTGACACGGTCGCGGATGGCCCTCCTGATCCCGGCGCCATCGGCGAAGAGCACCGGCAGGCCGGCCTGCACCGGCGTCGCGACCGGGAGATAAGTGTCGCAGATGATCTCGAGGCGTTCGAGCGCCGGGCGCACGAACTCCTCGGGGCCGGCCGCCACCATCCATCCCAGCTTCAGCTGCGGCAGGCCCAGGCCCTTCGACAGCCCGCCCAGGCTGAAGGTCAGCGCCTGGCGCTGCGCCAGCACGGACGAGGTCCGCGGCAGGTCGGCGTCGATCACGTACTCGGCGAACACTTCGTCACCGATGAGCGCGAGATCGCGGGCGCGGCAGTGCCTCGCGAGGGCGTCCAGCTCCGCGCGCTTGAGGTACGAGCCGGTCGGGTTGTTCGGGCTCACGACGATCACGGCGCGCGTGCGGTCGGTTGTCGCGCGCCGCAGGCCGTCGATGTCGAGCGACCAGGTCCCGTGGTAGTCGAGCTGGTACGTGCGCGGGCGCACCGAGTCGAGCGCGGCCAGATACTGGAAGAGCGGGTAGCTCGGGGCCGGCACGAGCACCTCGTCGCCGGGATCGCACAGCAGCTTGAAGAGCGTCGAGTACGCGTCGCTCGTGCTGGCGGTCAGCACGACGCGGTCCCGGGAGACGCGCATGCCGCGGCGGCGGAAATCGCCCACCACCGCGTCGCGCGCGGACGGCAGGCCGAAGGGTTCGGGCGCGTACGTGAGGCTGGATGGCTGCGCCAGCGCCTCGAGGAGCCTGCCGGGATAGTCGATTCCCACGCGCGTCGGGTTCGACTCGGTCAGGTCGTCGAACTCGACGCCGGACTCCCGCAGCCTGGCGATGGCTGCCGACAGGCGGTTGGGCGTGAGATCGGATGCGATGCGGCTTGAGAACACAATGAGCGTTCAGGATACAATGTCGGCCCGTCCCTGACGAGCGCCGATTCTGTCACCCGACCGCTTTCTGCCCATGACGGAGGCCGCGATGAAACACGCCACGTTACCCGCACTGTTCTTCGCCGTGCTTGTCGCACCGGCCCTTCTGCTCGCCCAGCAGCCCGTGAGCCTGGAGACCGGCTATCAGCTTCCTCCGAAGGCGATCGTGGACATCCTCGACGCCCCTCCGCCTCCGACGGCCGTCATCAGCCCGGCCCAGGACGTGATGGCCCTGCTCGACCGGGCGAGCATGCCGAAGATCGCCGCCCTCGCCGAGCCCATGCTCAGGCTCGCCGGCTCGCGCATCAACCCGAAGACGAACGGGCCCCACAGCCCGGCGTCGATTCTCGGCATCACCTTCAAGCGGATCGCAGACGGGGTCGAAACGAAGGTCGTGCTGCCGCCAAACGTCCGGATCGGCTCGCCGGGCTTCTCGCCCGACGGGAAGTGGATGTCGTTCATGGTGAACCGCGCCAACGGCGTCGAGCTCTGGATGGCGGACACCGCGACGGCCAGGGCGAAGGCCGTGACCGCGGCCACCATCAACGCCCTCAACGGCTGCAGCTGGCTGCAGGACAGCTCGGCCATGCTCTGCCACTTCGTCGTGACAGGCCGGGGACCGGCGCCCGCGCCTCCTGCCGTGCCGACGGGCCCGCGCATCCAGGAGAACATCGGCAAGGCCGCTCCGGCGCCAACCTACCAGGACCTGCTGGCGAACGCCCATGACGAGGCGCTGTTCGAGCACTACTTCACCTCTCAGCTGGCCACCGTGACCCCCGCGGGCGCGAGGGCCCCGATCGGCAAGCCGGCGATCTTCGGGACGGCGTCGATGTCGCCAGACGGGCAGTTCGTGCTCGTCGCCCGCATCAAGCGGCCGTTCTCCCGTCTGGTCACCGCGGGCGGGTTCCCGAAGGATCTCGAGATCTGGAGCCGCAAGGGCGGCCTCGTGCGGTCGCTTGGTGAACAGCCGCTCGCCGAGGGCGTCCCGATCGGCGGCGTCATCACCGGGCCGCGGGCGCATCGCTGGAACCCGATCGAACCGGCCACCCTGCTGTGGGCCGAGGCCCTCGACGGCGGGGACCCGAAGACCAAGGTGCCGGCGCGCGACAGGGTGCTCTCGCTCGAGGCGCCGTTCGCCGGCGAGGCGAACGAGTACGCGACAACGGCGTTCAGGTTCACGAACGTCTCCTGGACCGAGAAGGGCGTCGCCCTGCTCTCCGAGTCGGACCGGGCGACCCGCGTGACGCGGGCGTGGCTCATCGATACGCCGGGCGCAACGCCGCGCAAGCTCTGGGATCGCAAGCAGCAGGACCGGTACACCGATCCGGGCATGCCGATGATGCGCCCGGGCAAGGGCGCCATCCTGCAGGCCGGCGACGCCATTTACCTGGCCGGGAACGGAGCGTCCCCGCAGGGCGACCGGCCCTTCCTCGATCGTCTCAACCTGAAGTCTCTCACGACGGAGCGGGTGTTCCAGACCGACGAGGGCAGCTACGAAACGGTCGCGGCGATGCTCTCCGACGACGGAAAGCGCCTGGTGACCCGGTGGGAGACGAAGACCGATTACCCCAACTACTACGTGCGCGACCTCGCCGCCGGGACCAGGACCGCCCTGACCCAGTTCACGGACCCGGCGCCGCAGCTCACCGGCATCCAGAAGCAACTGGTGACCTACGAGCGCAAGGACGGTGTGAAGCTGTCGGCCACGGTCTACCTGCCGCCGGACTACAAGCCGGGCACGCGGCTGCCGTTCGTCCTCTGGGCCTACCCGGCGGAGTTCACCGACGCGGCCACGGCGAGTCAGGTGTCGGGCTCGCCACACCGCTTCACCACCATCGGCGGCGCATCACACCTCTTCTTCCTGACTCAGGGCTACGGTGTGATGGACAACCCGACGATGCCGATTGTCGGGGCCGGCGAAACGGCGAACGACACCTACGTCGAGCAACTGGTGGCAAGCGCCGAGGCGGCCGTCGACAAGATCGTCGATATGGGCGTGGCCGATCGCGATCGCATCGGCGTGGCCGGGCACAGCTACGGGGCGTTCATGACGGCCAATCTGCTCGCGCACTCGCGGCTCTTCCGGGCCGGCGGAGCGCGCAGCGGCGCCTACAACCGCACGCTGACCCCGTTCGGCTTCCAGAACGAGCAGCGCACCTTCTGGGAGGTGCCGCAGATCTACGGGAAGATGTCGCCGTTCTTCTTCGCCCACAAGATCGAGGACCCGATTTTGCTCATCCACGGCGAGGCCGACAACAACTCGGGCACCTTCCCGATTCAGTCGGAGCGCTTCTACATGGCGCTCAAGGGCAACGGGAAAACCGTGCGCTACGTCACGCTGCCGCTCGAGTCGCACGGCTACGCCTCGCGCGAGTCGAACCTGCACGTGCTGTACGAGTGGATCACCTGGTTCGACCAGTACGTGAAGCACGCGAAGCCGAGGTAAGAAGGATCAGCCTGAGGCGCCCGAGGCCGGGCGGTCCAGCAGGCTGATCAGCATGCCAATGGTGACCACGGCAACGCACCCGACGACGTTGTGCCAGAGGAAGGCCATCGACGAGTAGCGGGCGACGAGCGCCACGGCCACCATGCCGGCGAGGAGGCCCCAGAACGCGCCCCGGCTCGTGGCCCGCTTCGCCGCGACGGCGAGCACGAACACGCCCAGCAGGGACCCGTAGAAGAACGACCCGAACCGGTTGACCACGTCGATGAGCGGCCCGAGGTTCGCGGCGTAGAGCGCGACGACGCACGCGACGAGGCCCCAGAAGCCGGTGACCAGCTTCGAGACCGTCAGGTAGTGTGCGTCGGAGGCGCCCCGCTTCCAGAGGCGCCGGTAGAAGTCGATCACGGTCGCCGTCGAGAGCGAGTTCAGTTCGGCCGCGATGCTCGACATCGCCGCCGCGAAGATGGCGGCGATGATCAAGCCGACCAGGCCGACGGGCATGCGCTCCGTCACGAACGTGGGAAACACGTAGTTCACGTCGCCGAACGCCCTGTCGCCCGTCACCTCGCGCACGAGCGTCGTCGCGCGCCCCCGGATGGCTGCCACCCGGCTGTCGGCGTCGCGGAACGCGCCCTCGGCGCCGCCGATCGCGCCGTCGCCGCCCGACCGGCGGGCCGCCGCCAGCGCCGAGGCCGCGTCCCGCCTCGCTTCGAACGCCGCGGTGAAGGCCTGCTCCATCGCCAGGTATTCCCCGGCGCGCGCGCTCGCGCGCACCTCGGCGTCGTGCTGCCGGTTGAAGAGCACCGGCGGCTGATGGAACAGATAGAAGACGAACATCAGCACCCCGATCATCGGGATGAGGAACTGCAGCGGAATTTTGAAGTAGGCGCTCATCATCAGCGACTGGCGCCCCTCGTTCACCGACTTCGCCGTCAGGTACCGCTGCACCTGGCTCTGATCGCAGCCGAAGTACGACAGCATCAGGAAGAGGCCGCCGATGAGTCCCGACCAGAAGGTGTAGGTCTTCGTCGGATCCCAGCTGAAGTCGAGGGCTTCCATGCGGCCGGTCGCCCCGGCGATGTGCAGGGCCTCCCCGACGGACACGTGGTCCGGCAGCTGGAAGAGCAGCACGCCCACCGCCCCGCCCACGCCGACGACGATGACCACCATCTGTTTCACGTCGGTCCACGTGACCGCCTGCACGCCGCCGACCATCGTGTAGAGCACCGTCGGCACGCCGATGCCGAGAATCGTGAGCGTCAGGTTCCACCCGAGGACGATGGACAGGATGACGGCCGGCGCGGCGATGATGACGCCGCACGACAGCGCGCGCGACAGCAGGAACAGGAGGCTCGCCAGCGTCCGGGTTCTCGAGTCGAACCTGCGCTCCAAATACTCGTACGCCGTGAACACCTTCGCCCGGTAGAAGAACGGCACGAGCGTCACCGAGAGGATGACCATGGCGATGGGCAGGCCGAGGTAGAGCTGGACGACGCTCAGGCCCTCCGCGTAGCCGCGCCCGGTGGTGCCGACGAGCGTAATCGCCGACAGCTGCGTCGCCATCACCGACAGGCCGACAGCCCACCACGGCAGCGAGCGGTTCGCCAGGAAATACCCTTCGACCTCGTGGGTGGCCTTCGACCGCCTGAGGCCGTCCCACACGATCCAGACGAGGTAGGCGACGACAACGGCCCAGTCGAGAAGGTGCATGGGCGCCAGGGAGCAAGGGGCTAGGGACTAGGCGCTAGGCGCTAGCCGGGTTCACGGTCACGACCCGAAATACCGCTGGAATATCCAGATGCCGACAACGACGATCACTTCGACGACAATCACGCCGGCGTAGAGCCGCGTGTTGTCCCGATCCGCCTCGGGTGCGACAAAGCCTGGACCCGCGTTGCTCATCGTGCCGCGCTCCTCCACTGACAGGATTCCACCGCTACGGCATCACGAACTCGTGCTGGGCCTCTCGCACGGTGAGCACCGGGCAGGGCGACTTGCGTACGACCTTCTCGGCGACGCTTCCGAGCAGCATGTGGGCAATCGGGCCGCGGCCGTGCGTCCCCATGACGATGAGATCGATCTGGTGCGCTTTGGCGTAGCGGACAATCTCCAGGAACGGGTTGCCGGCGAGCAGTGCCGTCTCGGCGCGAAGCTGCGTCCGCTCGCCGTCGGTGAGGAGCGTGCCGAGGCGCAGGCGCGACTCCTTCTCGATTTCGTCCCGCAGCTGGGGCATCGACGACACGTAGACCTCGGCGGCCCAGGCGTGCGCCAGCAGGTCCTCCATCACGTGGACGATGTGGAGGGACGCGCCGAAAGCCGCGGCCATCGCCTTGCCGTACCGCAGGGCCGACTCGGACGCGTCGCTGAAATCGGTGGGAACGAGGACGGTCTTGAGGGTGAGCATGGGCACCTCCCGGAAGCAAGGGGCTAGGGGCTAGGGGCTAGGCGCTCGTGACCCAACACCGATTCGGTGTCTCTGGCTGGATTATACGACGTCGGAAGGCTGTGTGACCGACTAGCGCCCAGCGCCCAGTCCCTGGCCCCTAGAGATTGAGCCAGTACGAGAACTTCACGAGGAAGACGTTGTTCGCCGGGATGCCGAACAGGCCGCCGACATCGTGGCGGAAGCGGAACCGGCCGGTTTCGTTCGTGTCCTCCCTGCCCTGCTGCCACACGACGTAGAGGGCCGATCCGGGCTTGAACTCCCAGCGCAGCACGTTCGTGCTGCGGAAGGACTGGTAGTTGAAATCGGGGTTGCCGGCGTAGGCGGCGGGATCGAACTGGCTGGCGAACGGCGTGGCGCGGGGACGCGCCAGCGCCTTGAAGTCGCTGTAGGCGCCGGCCGACACGAAGGGCTCGGCGTAGATCTGCACGCTCAGCGAGGGGGTGATGGTGTAGTTGAAACGCACGGGCAGGCCGATGGTCGTCTGCCTGATGCGGCCAAAGAGATAACGGGTCGTCGAGGGGCCCTCGATGTTGTCCACCCACTGGGTGTCCTCGTTCATCTTCTCGAACCCCACGCCCAGGCTCAGCGCCAGGAAGGACGTCGGCCGCCACTCGATCCGCGGGTCGGCGCGCCACGCCGTCGACCCGGTCTCGTCGCGGATGTAGAAGCCCATCCAGCCGCCGTTGACCGCTTTGCGGCCGTCCGACTGGACGTAGTACCAGACGTTGCCGCCCCGCTTCGACAGCATCGCTGGTCCGCCGCGCGTCGCGCGGTCGTCGATGCCGGCACCCTCGAGGTTGAATCCGGCGCCGGCCGACCAGTTCGACAGGAGCGTGACGTGGGCGTTCACGTTCGTGCCGGTGGACCGCGTATCGCCGTCGAAATTCCATCCGGCCCACTGGTTCAGGTTGAGGCGCACGCTGCGGTAGAGCTTCGTCGGGGCATCCCACCGGAACTGGACCCAGCTCGACTGCTGGATGGCATCGGCGCGGCGCACGTAGCCGACGTCGTTCACGTCGAAGCCGGGCGTCTTGTACGTGCCCACGAAGCTGAACCGCACCTTCTGTCCGCCGATTTTCTGGAACCCGACCATGCCCGCATGGCCGCTCATCGAGGTGCTGTCAGGGTCGTACTCGAGATGCCCGGCATCCGGGCGCTGGAAGTAATGGACCGGGCTCTGCTGCAGCGCGTCGATGGCCTCCGCGCTTCCCTTGACGGTGCTGCCCGACCAGTACCCGGTCACCGAGTAACGCGACTCCCTCAAGCGCCAGTCCCAGTTCACGCCGCCCGTGGTGGCCGTCGACGGGAGATACTCGACATCCGGCGTGATGCGGCGGGCGGTGTTGGTGAGCATGAACCCGAGCGAGGACTGATTGGCCCATTCCCGCTTGGCCTGGACGAGCGCGTAGTTGGTGAGCGGCTCCACGGTTTCCGCCGCGCTGCGCGCGCCGAACGACAGGCTCGCCCGTTCCTCGGCGGTCACGGCGTTGAGCGCGCCGACTGAGAACGCGCCGGCCCGCCCGGTCACCTTGGCCGCGCCGATGATGGTCGTCTGCAGGGGCACCGACGCGAAACTGCCGTCGGGGACATCGGGCGACCCGTGCGGCTGGCGGCCGATCCGCCGCGAGTAGAAGAGGCCCGTGCAGGCGCCGACCTTGCAGTCGAGGTCGAAGCGCAGATTGCCGGAACTCTCGACGAAGAACGGCCGCCGCTCGGGGTAGAACGTCTCGAACGCCGTCAGGTTGACGACGGCCGGGTCGGCCTCGACCTGGCCGAAGTCCGGGTTGATGGTCGCCGTCATGGTCAGCCCCGGCGTCAGGGCGTACTTGATGTCGGCGCCGAGTGAACCGCCAGGGTCCGGCGACGTGTCGAAGGGGTTCCCGGATTCCGTGGGCTGCGTGCCAACCTGGGCCACGCCGTAGGGCACGACTTCGAGTCGCTTCCGGCCGCCGGAGAGCTGCAGCCCTCCCAGTTCGCCGAGTTGCGACACGAAACCGGTGCGGCTCTTCGCAATCAGGGGCCACGACGAGGTCTCGTTGAGCCGGCCAATCTCCCTGATCACGCCGAAACCGAAGGTGTCCCGCTTCCCGGTCTCGAACCGCAACTGCGACAGCGGGATCCGGAACTCCGCCTTCCACCCCCCGGCGTCGCGCGACACGGCGACATCCCACACGGCGTCCCAGCTCTGGTCGCTGTTGCCGTCAGCGAACCAGTAGCGGTCCTGCTTCACGCCGGCCGGGTTCACGGCGAACTCGTACGCCGTGCGCCGATCGTGGTACGAGTCGATGACCACCCGGATCCAGTCGGACGGCGACGGAGAATCGCGCCGGGTCCGGATGCCCACGATCCGGTCCGGCTCGTTGTCGAAGGCGCGCACGGCCACGTAGAGGTACGAGGTGTCGTAGGCGACCCGCGCCTCGCTGGCACACGACGGCGCCGCGCCTTCGCGAGGGTCGCGCTGGACGAACTCGGTGACGGGCACCGCGCGCGCCCAGACCGCTTCGCCGAAGTCGCCGTCGAGCCGCACCGCGGTGGCGCCCGTCACTTCGGAGGCCTCCGCGCGCGGCGGCGCAGCCGCTCTCGAACTTGTCCCGTTCCGCCCATTCGTGCCCGCCTGAGCCGGCGCCGCGCCCGCCAGCAGCCCGAACGCCATCGCCACGATCCATGTCGTCTTCACGGCGCGCGCCTCCAGAGCATGTAGACGGGACGATCGTGTCATTGGTTTGCGTGCATCGCCGACTTGCCGCCACGGGGAACATCCCCGGGCGCCTGCCGTCTTTACAGAGATCACCAGCCGCGAGGGTGCCGCTTGCCCGGCTGCGCTGCGAAGGGGACAATAGTCGCGCTCGCATGACGACACCCTCAACCGCTCCAGCCGCCCGCCCTTCTCCCCTCGTTGATTCGCCCTGGCACACGATGTCCGCCGAGGCGGCTGTCGGCCGGCTTGCCTCCCGGCCCGAGGGGCTGACGGCGGCCGAGGCGGCTGCCCGCCTCGACAGGGTCGGGCCGAACGAACTCCAGGCGGCCGCCGGCGCCTCGGCGCTGGAGATCCTGGGCGCCCAGTTCAAGAACGTCCTGATCGTCATCCTGCTTGTCGCCACCCTCCTCTCCGCGATGCTCGGGCACGGCACCGAGGCCATCGCGATCTCGGCCATCGTGCTCCTCGCGGTGCTCCTGGGCTTCGTGCAGGAGTACCGGGCCGAGCGCGCCACGGACGCCCTCCGCCGCATGGCCGCGCCAACCGCGACGGTGCTCCGCGGCAGCGAGGAGTGCGAGGTGCCGGCGCGGGACGTCGTCCCGGGCGATATCGTCCTGCTGCGGGCGGGCGTCCGCGTGCCCGCCGACGCGAGAATCGTCGAGTCGGTCAATCTCCAGATCGAAGAGGCCGCGCTGACCGGGGAATCCGTGCCGGTCGAAAAGCACGCCGGCGCGCTGGACGACCCCGGCCTCGCGCTCGGCGACCGCCGGAACATGGCCTTCGCCGGCACCGCCGCCACCTACGGGCGCGGCCGCGCCGTGGTCACCTCCACCGGTATGGACACGGAGTTCGGCGCGATCGCGAAGATGCTCCAGGGCGTGGAGACGGGCCGGACGCCGCTCCAGGAGAACCTCGACCGGGTGGGCCGATCGCTCGCCAAGGCCACCTTCGTCGTCGTCGGCATCATCGTCGCCCTCGGCCTGCTGCGCGGCCAGCCGTTCATCGAGATGTTCATCTTCGGGATCGCGCTGGCCGTGGCGGCCGTGCCGGAAGCGCTGCCGGCCGTGGTCACGATCTCGCTGGCCATCGGCGTGCAGCGCATGGTGAAGCGCCACGCGCTCATGCGCCGCCTGCCCGCCGTCGAAACGCTGGGCTGCACCGAGGTCATCTGCTCGGACAAGACCGGCACGCTGACCAGGGACGAGATGACCGTGCGGGCGGCGTTCGTCGCGGGCGAGCTCTTCGAGGTGACCGGCGCGGGATACGAACCGTCAGGCTCGTTCCTGCGCGGCGGCGAGCCTGTCGAGCCGCCCGATGCGCTCCGCAGACTCCTCACCGCCGCGACGCTGGCGTCCGACGCCCGCATTGTCCGCGACACGGCCGATGGGCGATGGCGCGTGAAGGGCGACCCGACCGAAGGCGCGCTCGTCGTCGCGGCCGCCAAAGCCGGCCTGCACAAGTCCGAACTCGACGACCGGTGGCCGCGGGTCGGCGAGATCCCGTTCACCTCGGAAACCAAGCGGATGACGACGCTGCACGCCGGCCCGGAAGGCGAGGTCGCGTGCAGCAAGGGCGCGCCGGAGGTCATCCTCGAGTCCTGCACGCATTGCTGGACGCCGTCCGGGGCCGCGCTGCTCGAAGCAGCCGACCGCAATGCCGTGATCAAGGCCGGCCTCGACATGGCCGGGCGGGCCCTGCGCGTGCTCGGCGTCGCGTCGAAGCCGGCCGACCGGCTCGACTACGCCGAGCACGGCATGACGTGGCTCGGCCTGGTCGGCATGATCGATCCGCCCAGGCCGGAGGCGCAGGCGGCCATCCGGACGTGCGAGCAGGCCGGCATCACGGTGGTCATGATCACCGGCGACCATCCCGGGACCGCCGAGGCCGTGGCCCGCGAACTCGGCCTGCTGAGGGACGGCCGCGTGGTCACCGGCGCTGACATCGAGGCGATGAGCGACGACGCCCTCGAAGCGCAGGTGGAGGAGATCGCGGTCTACGCCCGTGTCTCGCCGGCGCACAAGCTCCGCGTCGTCACCGCCTGGCAGAAGCGGGGACATGTCGTCGCCATGACCGGCGACGGCGTGAACGACGCGCCGGCGCTCAAGAAGGCGGATATCGGCATCGCCATGGGCATCACGGGCACGGACGTGACGCGCGAGGCGGCGGCCATGACGCTGACCGACGACACCTTCGCCTCCATTGTCGCCGCGGTCGAGGAGGGCCGGGGCATCTTCGGGAACATCAAGAAGTACCTGATGTACCTGCTGTCATCCAACGTCGGCGAGATCGGGCTGATGGCAGGGGCCGCTCTGACCGGCCTGCCCCTGCCGCTGAGCGCCGTCCAGATCCTCTACGTGAACCTGGCCACCGACGGGCTGCCCGCCCTGGCGCTGGCCGTGGACCCGCCGGACCCCGACATCATGCGCGGAAAGCCGAGGAACCCGCGCGTCGGGATCTTCACGAGGCCCGTGGTCGCGCTGATGGCCGCCGGCGGCATCTGGTCGGCCCTGGTCAATCTCGGGCTCTTCGCCTGGGCGCTCCAGTCGGGCCGCAGCACGAGCGAGGCCATGACGATGACGTTCGTGTCGCTGGTCGTCATCCAGTTCTTCAAGGCCTACAACTTCAGGTCCGATCGCCAGTCCGTGCTCGTGCGCCCGTTCGCCAACGTGTGGCTCAACCTCGCGGTCGTGACCGGATTGATGATGCTGGCGGTGGTGGTGCACCTGCCCGCGCTGCAGGGGCCCTTCGGCACCTACAGCCTGACGGCGGACGACTGGGTGATTGTCGTCGCGGTCGCGTTCTCCGTCGTGCCGGTGC
>JAWOGY010000268.1:0-3843 GCA_046496425.1 Vicinamibacterales bacterium | reverse complement strand
GACGTGGTCGATGGTCTTGTTCCGCTCGATGTCGCCGAGCGTCTTGCCGATCCAGGCGATCTGCTGGTCCATCAGGTAGCCGTGAAGGTTGCCGCCCGACTCGGGCACCGACGCCACCGACGGCGTGAACCAGTAGTTCGAGTTCAGGACCACCATCGCCACGTTGTCGTACTGGTACCAGAACACGTTGCGGCGGTACGAGGGGAAGTCGATGGCCGACGGGTCGGGATCGTAAACCGCGCCGTCCTCGCTCGCCGGGCCGTTCTCGGGGTTCACGAGCTCCCGCGCGAAGATGGCCTCCGACGACTCGGTGTCGTAGGGGAAGCGGGCCACGCGCACGGATCGGGCGCCCGAGAACTCACGCAGGATCGCCTCGTGGTTGCCCAGGCCGGTGTAGACCGGCATCCAGTGCGCCTGTGGCTCGACGGCGCGCTTCCAGTTGGCCAGTTCGTAGGTCAACTGGTCGGGGCTGGTGACGTACCCGCTCACCAGGTCGCCGGTGAACTGCATGAACGCCGCGCCGCGCGACGCGGTGACGGCCATCAGGCGGCGGACGATGTAGGCGTTGGGGCCGTTGAAGTTGCGCTCGCCTCCGCCCTGGCCGCCCCGCGAGTCGCTCGCGTAGGCGAAGACGAACGGCTTGCGCGTGCCCGGCAGCGGCGCCGTGCGGAACCCGTAGGTCTCCTCGTTGGCGCCGTACTGCACCGTATAGGCGTAGTCCTTCGCCGGCTGGAGCTTGTCGATGGTGATCTCCTGCCGGGTCTCGCCGTTCTTGCACGGGATCTTCCGATCGCCCACGACGACCGCGCAGGGCGCCGGACGGTCGAGCTGGAACGAGATGATGGCCTGGCGCGGCCCGACGTTGCCGACAAACGGCCCTTCGATCTTCGTGACGTCGACCTCGAACGGGCCCGTGCCCGCGTGGCGGAAGCGCACGCGGCCGTCGTAGATCATGGCGCCGGTCTGCGAGATGATCCGGTAGCCGAGCACGCCCGTGCCCGACTTCTGCCAGCCCACCATGTCGTAGCGGTCGGTGATGCTGGTCTTGATGTTGATCTCGGCCTTGCCGCCCGCGATGGGTGTGCTGGTGCGGTAGACCGGCTGCGGGTACTTCGTGTCGTGGAACGGGACCAGGCCGAAAACCAGCGTGCCCGCGAACTCGGGCTTGCCGAAGTCGAACGCGATGCCGTTCTCGGTGCCGCGCGGGTTGCCGCGGACCTGCGCGACCGTCCAAATCGGCTGCCGGTAGACTTCCTGGAGCTGCGCCTCATCGGGGGCCTGGAAAACGAGCCCGCCCTGCGGCGTCTTCGTGATGCCGGCGACGACTTTCGGGATGACGGGCGCGGTGGCCTGACTGGGAGCAGGGGCCGGCGCCGCCTGGGTTGCCGAGTGGGTTGTCTGCTGGCCGGACGGGTGCGCGGCGGTGAGAAGGGCCGCGGAGAAGAAGAGGGCCGTGCCAATCGTCGGGACGTGTCTCGACGCGCGGTCGTTGTTCATGAGGGTTCCTTGGGATAGTCCGACTCTGTCGAGCGTAGCCCATCCCCGCGCGCCGCGTCCACGGGAAGTGAGGGCTCCGGCCGCGGCTCCACAGGAGCCTGGCCCCTGTTCTGCGTAGAATGTGCCGATGGCAGGCCAACGACCGACGCTCATCGGCATTCCGTGGGACGCGAACTCGTCGTTTCTGCGCGGGGCGGCGGCGGCGCCACCGCTGATACGCCAGGCCCTGTTCTCTCCGGCATCCAACATGTGGACCGAGTTGCTGGTGGATGTCGGCGCGCCGGGGCGGCTCGCAGACGCGGGCGACCTGGCGCTCCCGGACTCGGCCGACGCCACCGGGATTATCGAGGGTGCGGTGGGCCTGCTGCTCGAAGACGGCGGCGCCCCGCTCGCTCTCGGAGGCGATCACGCCATCACCTATCCAGTCGTGCGGGCGGTCGCCCGCCGGTTTCCCGGTCTCACCATCCTCCACATCGACGCGCACCCCGACCTGTACGACGAATTCGAGGGCAACCGCCTGTCGCACGCGTGCCCGTTCGCCCGGATCATGGAGGAAGGGCTTGCCGCGAGGCTGGTGCAGGTGGGCATCCGCGCCATGAACGGCCATCAGCGCGAGCAGGCTGAGCGCTTCGGCGTGGAGACGATCGACATGCGCGCCTGGGCGGCCGGGAGCCGCCCAGTCGTCACGGGCCCGGTCTACGTTTCAATCGACCTCGATGGCCTCGACCCGGCGTTCGCGCCGGGGGTGTCGCATCGCGAGCCGGGCGGACTCAGCGTGCGCGACGTCCTCGGCCTCGTGCACGCGCTCCCCTCTCCGCCCGTCGGCGCCGACATCGTCGAGTTCAATCCGGCCAGGGACCCGCTCGGCCTGACCGCCCACGTCGCCGCGAAGCTCGTCAAAGAACTCGCGGGCTACTTCTTCCACACCGGCAGGCCGCGGCCGGGCGTCCAGGGTGCGCCCGCGGCTTCCATCGCCGCGCCGAGGCCGCGGAGGTCGCGCTCGATGAGCCCGCGCAGCCGCTCGAGCAGCGCGCCGAAGCCATCGGCCGCGATCTCGTAGTCGCGCAGCACGGTCTTCGTCACGGGCCCGGTGGAGCCGGTCTGCGTGCTCACGCGCTCCATCAGCGACGGCAGCCGGGCCTCGCTGCGCCGGCCGACGGTGGAGTCACCAGCCAGCTCGCGCATCGCCGCGCGGAGGCCAACTTCGATGGCCCTGGCCTGCTCCATCAGTTTCGGATCGGCCTTCGGCGTGTCGACGAGCGCCTTGCGCATGAACGAGAGGCTCTTCAGCGCTTCTTCGGCGGCCGCGGCGGTCCCCATCATCGCCCGCTGCAACTCGCCGGCCTTCTTCTGGTACGCCAGGAGCGCCGTCTTGTCCTTCTCCGGCAGCGACGCGAGATTCAGCGATTCGACGACGAACCGCGCGGGCGCCCCGAGCGGTGTCAGCACGCCGTCAACCTTCTTCGAAAGCGTCACCGTGAACGTCCCCGGCACGACCAGCGGCCCCTGCGGCGCGTATTCCCACGACTCACGCTGCGCCGTTTCCAGCTGGGTCGGGTCCACGGCGGGATACCGCAGGTCCCACGCGACGCGGTGCAATCCCTTTCCTGCCGGCCCGGTCACGCGGCGCACCACCTGGCCCGCCTCGTCGGTCACAGTCAACACGATTTCCGGCTTCTGCTCCTGTTCTTCCTTCCGCAACACGTCCCACCCCGGGAACGTCACGGGCTTGCCTTCCTTGACGAGCTTCTTCTCCTCGTCGCGCCTCGCCTCGGCCGCCGGCTTCAGCGCGTCCTTGAGGTAGTAGGTGAACACGGCGCCGAAGGGCGGGTTTGGCGCGAGATAGAACGTCTCGCCCAGCGCGTTCTTGCTCGACGAATCGATCGGCCGGAGCGGGATGTAAGACAAAGCCTTCTTCACGGGAAACAGGATCGCCGCCTCAGCCAGGGCCGCCTCGTCCACCAGCCGCAGCGGCGAGTAGTCGTCGAGCACGAAGAAGCTGCGCCCGAAAGACGCGCCGACGAGGTCGTTCTCACGCTCCTGGATCTCGATGTCGCGGAACGAGACGACCGGCACGCCGCCGCTGAGCTTGTGCCAGTTCTTTCCGCCGTTGAGCGTCGCGTAAATCCCAAACTCCGTCCCGGCAAACAGCAGGTCGCGCTTCACGTGGTCCTGCACGACGGCCCACACGATCGTGCGCGCCGGCAGGTCGCCGGCAATCGACATCCACGTGCGCCCGCGGTCGTCGCTGCGCAGCAGGTAGGGCGCGTAGTCGCCCGTCTTGTGGCAGTCGACCGCCGCGAACACGGCGTCCTTGTCGGTTCGCGAGGCGCGGATCTTGTTGAC
>JAWOGY010000083.1:0-15886 GCA_046496425.1 Vicinamibacterales bacterium | reverse complement strand
CGGCCGGGGTTCGGCTGGTCGAACGGCGCGGGCGACTGCTCGAGCTTGCGCACGGCGTGATTGACGGCCGACGGCGTCCGGCTCAGCCGGTTCGCGGCGCCGACGAAGCTGCCGGCCTGTCCAAGCGCGTAGAAGGACCGCAGCTGACCGAGGTCGAGTGGGGATTCCGGCATAAGTGAATTCGACTCATGTCTTTGATGAAAACAATGAGCTTTGTTCTCGATGCAAGCCGGGAGCACACTCAGGATGAGCGACCGGGAATTCGCCCGGGACGCGTCGGTCGGACCGGTCCCGCAACGGCAGGTGAGCATGAACAACATCGTCTTCGGTTTCGAGACCCCGGCCAACGAGCCGGCTCGGACCTTCGCGCCCGGAAGCGAGTCGCGCGAGTCGGTGCGGCAGGCGCTGAGCACGGCAGGCACGGTGGAGCGCGAGATCCCGCTGATCATCGGCGGCCGGGAGATTCGCACCGGCGTCATGGCCACTGTCCGGAATCCCTGCCGGCACGGCCAGACCCTGGCGCGCGTTCACCAGGCGCGCGAGGCGGATGTCGAGGCGGCGATTGCCGCCGCGCTCGCGGCGAAGCGCGACTGGGAAACGATGTCCTGGGTCGAGCGGGCCTCGATCTCGCTCAAGGCGGCCGATCTCATCGCCACCAAGTACCGTGAGCAGGTGCTCGCGGCCACGATGCTCGGCCAGGGGAAGAACATCCACCAGGCCGAGATCGACGCGGTGTGCGAGACGGTCGACTTCCTCCGTTACAACGCCTCTTTCGCGTCCGGGATCTACGCGGAGCAGCCGCGCTCGGGGTTCGAGCAGTTGAATCGCCTCGAGTATCGGCCGCTCGAGGGCTTCGTCCTCACGGTCAGCCCGTTCAACTTCACCGCCATCGGCTCGAACCTGAACATGGCGCCGGTGCTGATGGGGAATACGACGGTCTGGAAGCCCGCGTCGACGGCGCTCCTCTCGTCGTACCTCCTGATGCAGATCTTCCGAGAGGCCGGGCTGCCCGACGGCGTGATCAACTTCGTTCCCGGCAGCGGCTCCCTGATCGGCCGCGTGGCGATGCGCCATCGTGACCTCGCCGGGCTGCACTTCACCGGGTCGAACGGCACGTTCAATCAGCTGTGGCGCGGCATCTCGGAACGCCTCGAGGGCTACCGGGCGTACCCGCGGATCGTGGGTGAGACGGGCGGCAAGGGGTTCGTGTTCGTCCACGCGTCGGCCGACGCCCACGAGGTCGCGACGGCGATCGTGCGTGGCGGTTTCGAGTACCAGGGCCAGAAGTGCTCCGCCGCGTCGCGAGCCTACATCCCGCGCTCGTTGTGGCCGGCGGTGGAGACCGCGTTGCTCGAGATGGTGGGCCGGATCCGGACGGGCGACGTCGGCGACTTCCGCAACTTCATGAACGCGGTCATCGACGAGGCGTCGTTCGATAACATCATGGGCTACATCGAGCGCGCCAAGGCCGCGCCCGACGCGTCGATTCTCGCCGGCGGCCGGGGAGACAAGACCGAAGGGTACTTCATCGAGCCCACGCTGATCCTCACCACGAACCCGCATTTCCAGACGATGGAAGAAGAAATCTTCGGGCCGGTGGTGACGCTGTTCGTCTACGAGGACGAGGACTGGAGGGCGGCCCTCGACCTGTGCGACACCACGTCGCCCTACGCGCTGACCGGGGCGGTGTTCTCGAGGGACCGCTACGCATTCACCGAAGCGTGCCGCGTGCTCCGCCACGCCGCCGGCAACTTCTACCTCAACGACAAGCCCACCGGCGCCATGGTCGGCCTGCAGCCGTTCGGCGGCGCGAGGGCGTCGGGAACCAACGACAAGGCCGGCGGTCCGCTCAACCTCCTGCGCTGGGTGAGCCCGCGGACGATCAAGGAGACGTTCGTGCCGGCCAGGAGCTTCGAGTACCCGTTCATGCAGGAGTGAGAACGAGGGAGCTATAATCCTCCCCTCGATGCGGACTCTTCCCGGCGTGACCGACGACGGTTGCTTCTGCTTCGCGTCGCCCGCGCCGCGGAGCGTCATCCACTGAGAGGTGCGCAGTGCGTTACACACGTCGACATCTCGCGGTCCATTGCGGATGCCTCGTCGCCGTAGCCGGTGGGACGGCGATCCGGGCGCAGGCCCCCAGGAAGGAACCGCCCGTGCAGTGGATCGAGACGAGACCGGGCGCTGGATGGTCCACGACGAGGCCAGGCCCGCGCCGCCGGTGGTCGCGCCGGGAGTGTGCGGCGCCCAGGACAGCCAGGCCAGGCCGCCGGCCGATGCCGTCGTGCTGTTCGACGGAAAGGACCTCTCGAACTGGGCGGACATGAAGGGCCAGCCGTCGAAGTGGGTGGTCCGCGACGGCTACATGGAGTCGGTGAAGGGGGCGGGCTACGTCAGGACGCGGCAGGAGTTCGGCTCGGCACAGGTCCACGTGGAGTTCGCCACGCCGTCGGTCGTGTCGGGTGCCGGCCAGGGGCGGGGCAACAGCGGCGTCTTCCTCCAGGGCAGCTACGAGGTCCAGGTGCTCGACTCCCACGAGAACAAGACCTATCCGGATGGCCAGTGCGGGGCGCTGTACGGCCGCGCGGTGCCCCTGGTGAACGCTTCCTGCAAGCCGGGGCAGTGGCAGACCTACGACATCGTCTACCGCCGACCGGTGTTCGACCAGTCCGGCAAGGTGACGAGGAAGGCCGTCTTCACGGTGTTCCACAACGGGGTGCTGATCCACGATCACGTGGCGCTCGAGGGCGGCACCGGCTGGATCGGCCCCCATGCGGTGACCGAGTACGCCCCGCACGCGGACAAGGGACCGCTGATGTTCCAGGACCACAACAACCCGGTCCGATTCCGCAACGTCTGGATCCGCGAGCTGAAGGACTGAGGCGGGACTACAACCTCACCACCTCGTCAATCCGCACCGGGCGGCCGGTGTCGATGCTGGTGTAGCCGGCAATCCCGATTGCCGAACTGAGAATGCCAGCCCTGAGCCCCGCGCGCTGGAACAGCGGGTCCGGCACGGAAGGGTCGAACACCATCCGCTTGATCCGCTGGTCGGCGCCTCCGTGCTCGAACAGTTCCCCGCGCTCGGGATCGGTTGTAATCACGGTGCTGTCCTTGAAGTTGCGCGTCAGCCGGATCTCGCTCTCGTGCGGCACCTTCCAGGGCTGGCGGTTGAAGTTGCGGACGTCGATCCGGCCCTTCGAGCCGTTGAATACGATCGACTGGCCCTCGTAGGGCGCGGTCGCGTTGAGGCTGTAGGTGACCAGCACGCGGTTGGCATACGTGATGTGGACGCTGTAGGTGTCGGGGATGTTGATCTCCCGCCGGTAGAGGCAGCCGTCGCGGTAGTAGCCGTCCTGGTCTTCGCAGTCCACGTACAGCTCCATCAACTGCTTGCTCGTCGTGATGTCCCAGTGGAGGTCGCACCGCTGCTTGTGCGGACACAGGCGGCAGTTGGCGTGGCGGAACGGGCCGTTCACGCCGTACTTGTTCAGGCGCCCGTGCGCGGTTACCCCCACCGGCTCGGCGTCGATCCACCAGTTCAACTGGTCGAAATGATGGCTGGCCTTGTGGCAAAGCAGCGTGCCGCTGGCCTGCTTGAGCCCGTGCCAGCGCCGGAAGTAACTGGCGCCGTGATCGAGATCCAGGAACTCCTCGTACCCGACCGAGTAGAGATCGCCGATCTCGCCCGCCAGCAGCAGCTCCTTGACCCTCATGGCCGAGGCTTCGTGGCGGGCGTTGAAAGTCACGTCCAGCTTCCGGCCGGTGCGCTTCTGGACGTCGACGATGCGCTGGGCCTGCTCGGCGTGGGTGCAGAGCGGCTTCTCCGAGATGGGGTCCAAGCCCAGTTCCATCGCGCGGCAGACGTAGTCGGCGTGGGTCGCATCGACGGTGGTGACGATTACGCGCGCGGGTTTCGTGGCGCGGATCATCTCGTCGAAGTCCGTGAACGTGGGGATGGCGCCCCCCATCCAGCGCTGCGCCACCCTGACGCGGTCGGGGTTGACGTCGCACAGGCCGACGATCTCGACCAGTTCCCCGGCGTCGCGCAGGAGGTTCGTTCCCCAGGTCGTGCTGCCGCGGATGCCGGTGCCGACAAGGGCCACCCTGGCCTTCGCGGGCGCCGCGAACGCGTCGAACGGGCTCGCGAGCGCCGCGGCGAGCACGCCCATCGAGCCGATGCGGCAGAACGCACGCCGGTCGACGGTGCCCTGTTCCTGCTGCATTCGATCACTTCATCCGGATTCGGCCGACGAGTTTCAGGATGCCGAAGGTGCCTGCCGCCGAGAGAGCGAGCAGGACGATCCCGGAGGTTACCTCGCCGTACAACAGGCTGCCGATGCCGAACAGCGCGCCCCACACCGCCACGCAGCCGAGCATCATGCAGACGATGCCGATCGGCACGTCCCAGCCCTTTTCCGTGTCGACGGCGTCGCCATCGGCTCGGGCCTCGGCGACCACGCGCGCCCAGCCGGGCCCGCCGGGCTGGACCTTCCGATAGAAGGATCGCAGCTTCGCCGTCTCCACCGGGGCCGTGGCGTAGGTCACAATCAGCCACCCGATCGTGGTGATCACGATGCCGATGATCAGTTTCCACTCGACGAAGCCCATGACGCGGAACAGGCCGTTCGCATCGAGGAAGGTCTCGACGGCCTTCGCGCCGCCGGCAAACGGCGTCAGCGTGAAGAACGCAGCCACCGAGAACGAAATGATCATGGCGGAGATCTCGGTCCACGCGTTGATGCGCCACCAGAACCATCGCAGGATATAGATGAGGCCCGTCCCGGCGCCGACCGCGAGGAGGATGTCGAACGACGCCTTCGCGTTGGTCATCAGCAGCGCGACGCCACCGGAGAGCACGAGCAGTGTCAGCATGCTCAACCGGCCGACGAGCACCAGTTCCTTCTCGGGCGCCTCCGGCTTCACGAAGCGCTTGTAGAAGTCGTTGACGACGTACGACGATCCCCAATTGAGGTGCGTCGCAATCGTCGACATGTAGGCGGCGATGAGCGAGGCCACAATCACGCCCAGCAGGCCGCTGGGCATGCGGGAAATCATCCCCGGGTAGGCGATGTCGTTCCGCAGGAACTGGTCGTCGACCTTCGGGAACGCGGCGGCCAGCGCGCTGATGCCGCCGGCCTCGGCCTTGGTGCGGCGTATCTCTGCCGACTGCTCCGGCGTCAGCCCCTGATGCGTCATGCTCTGGTCGTAGAGGCGGACCAGCGGCGCCATCTCCGGCGACGCCAGCCGGGCCTTCGCGGCCGACTGGACGTCGCGCGAGTCCATGGGGAAGGCCAGCAGCGAGACCAGCGCCACGAGGATCCACGGCCACGGCCGCACCGCATAGTGCAGGAAGTTGAACATCATCGTCGCGCCGACGGCGTTCTTCTCGTCCTTCGCCGAGAGCATGCGCTGCGCGACGTAGCCGCCGCCGCCGGGCTCGGCGCCGGGGTACCACACGTTCCACCACTGGACCGCAACCGGCAGGATCAGGATGCCGACCAGCAGGCTGTAGTTGCCGTCGGTCGGGACCGAGGGCACGAACTGCAGCTTGTCGGCCATGCCGGCGTCCTGGAACCGGGTCACCAGGTTCGAGAGGCTGCCGACACCGAACGTATCGGACGTCACGGCATACACCGCGGCCCCGATGGCCCCGGTCATCGCGACGGAGTACTGGTAGAAGTCTGCCCAGATGGATCCCGTCAGGCCGCCGAGCGTGGCGTAGATCGCGACGCCGACCGACGCGAAGACCAGCGATTGCATCGGCGGCAAGCCGAAGATGACCTGGCCGATCTTGATGGCGGCAAGCGACACCGTCGCCATGACGAGGATGTTGAAGAGTACGCCGAGGTAGATCGCGCGGAAGCCGCGCAGCATGGCCGCCGGCTTGCCGCTGTAGCGGAGCTCGTAAAACCCGAGGTCCGTGTCGAGCGCCGAGCGCCTCCACAGCTTCGCGTAGACGAAGACCGTGAGCATGCCGGTAAGCAGGAAGGCCCACCAGGCCCAGTTGCCGGCGATGCCGCCCGTGCGGACGATGTCGGTGACCAGGTTGGGCGTGTCGGCCGAGAAGGTGCAGGCCACCATCGACACGCCGAGGAGCCACCAGGGCATCGTCCGGCCGGACAGGAAGAAGTCCGCCGAACTCTTGCTGGCGCGCCTGGCGGCGGCCGAGCCGACGATGATGACCGACAGCAGGAAGACGACGATGATGCCGACGTCCAGCGCGCTCAGTTGCATGGGCGGTGTCTCCGGTAAGGCGCTGCCGCGTCCCGGCCGTCGGGTCGACGCGCGCCCGCCCATTCTAACCCCGGAGCGCACTTTGGTCGTCCGCTTTCGCTCCGGGCTCACGCAGGCCCGCCCCGAGAGCCGTCGAAGGGACGCCTGCGGGCTCCATACGGCGCAGAACGATGTGATAGAGTGCGGCTCGCCCCCTCGTGCGCCCGGCCAGACAGGAGAGGCCCCATCCGGTCTGCCGGTGCTCGTGCCATTCGCGTCAACGGACTTTCCCTGAGCATGGTCGTGCGCGCCTCTGACCACCCCCCTCGGACCGCCGGGCGGAGCGTGTGCGCGCGGCGCGTGCGGAGGCCGGCCCTCGAGGCCCGGCAGCCCATGGGAGCGTCTCCACAGAGGATGGAAGACCGATGAGCGACACCGTGCGCTACGACGATCGAACCCCGCGGCTGTTCTTCCTGGCCAGCATCGTGTGGGCCGTGGTCGGCATGCTCGTGGGCACCCTGATCGCGGCCATGCTCTTCCTGCCGGGGCTCAACTTCGCGCCGTATGTCACATTCGGCAGGCTCCGGCCGCTCCACACCAACGCGGTCATCTTCGCGTTTGTCGGCAACATGATCTTCGCCGGCACCTACCACTCGATGCAGCGCCTGCTGAAGACGAGGCTCTTCAGCGACGCCCTCTCGACCATCCACTTCTGGGGCTGGCAGCTGCTCATTGTCGCCGGGGCGGTCGCGCTGGTGATGGGCCACACCCAGGCCAAGGAGTACGCCGAGCTGCCCTGGATTCTCGACATCGTCATCGCGGTGCTCTGGGTGATCTTCGCCGTCAACTTCTTCGGGACGATTGCGATCCGCCGCGAGAAGCACCTGTATGTCGCGATCTGGTTCTACCTCGCCAGCATCGTCGCCGTGGCCATCCTCCACATCGGCAACAGCGCGGCGATCCCGTACTCCTGGCTCGGGAGCTACTCGGCCTACTCCGGCGTCAAGGACGCGCTGATGCAGTGGTGGTACGGCCACAACGCGGTGGCGTTCTTCCTGACGACGCCCTACCTCGGCCTGATGTACTACTACCTCCCGAAGGCGGCGGACCGGCCGGTGTTCAGCTACCGGTTGTCCATCATGCACTTCTGGTCGCTCGTCTTCGTCTACATCTGGGCCGGGCCTCATCACCTCCACTACACGGCCCTGCCCGAGTGGGCGTCGACGCTCGGGATGCTCTTTTCGCTCGTCCTCTGGATGCCGTCCTGGGGCGGCATGGTGAACGGGCTCTTCACCCTTCGCGGCGCCTGGCACAAGCTGCGCGACGACCCGATCCTGAAGTTCATGGTCGTCGCGGTGACCTACTACGGCATGGTGACGTTCGAAGGCCCGATGATGTCGATCAAGTCGGTCAACGCGGTCAGCCACTACACCGACTGGACCATCGGCCACGTGCACGCCGGGACGCTCGGCTGGAACGCGTTCCTCTCGTTCGGCATCCTCTACTGGGTCGTCCCGAGGCTCTGGAAGACGCCCCTGTACTCGACGAAGCTCGCCACCACCCATTTCTGGGTGGCGACAATCGGCCTCATCCTCTACCAGGTCTCGATGTGGGTCGCCGCGCTCACCCAGTGGGGCATGTGGCGCGCCTTCGAGCCGGACGGGCGCCTGGCCTACCCGGACTTCATCGAGACGGTCATCCGGATCGTCCCGCTCTATTGGGTCCGGCTCGTCGCGGGCCTCCTCTTCTTCGCGGGACTGCTGCTCTTCGTGTGGAACATCCTGAAGACGATCGGGCGCGCGCCCGCCAACTTCGCGGAGGAGCCGGAGGTGCATGCGCCGCCGCTGGTGAGGGACCTCGCGGCGCCGGGCGCCGTGACGCCGGCCAACACCTACGACCACGCCTTCTACCGCCTCCAGCACGCGCTCGACCAGGGCGTCCACCGGGCCCTCGAGTCGCGCCTGGTCCTGTTCACCGTCCTCGTGACGCTGGCGCTGTCGGTCGGCTCGCTGGTCGAGGCGATCCCGATGTTCTTCAACAAAGCGAACGTCAAGGAGATCGCGAGCGTGAAGCCCTACACGCCGCTCGAGGTGGTCGGCCGCGACATCTACACCCGGGAGGGCTGTTATAACTGCCACTCGCAGATGGTCCGGCCGTTCCGGTACGAGACGGAGCGCTACGGCGAGCATTCGAAGGCCGGCGAGTACGTGTACGACCACCCCTTCCAGTGGGGCTCGAAGCGCACCGGGCCCGATCTCCATCGCGTCGGAGGCAAGTACCCCTCGCTGTGGCACGTCCGGCACATGGATCGTCCCGCTTCGACCACGCCGGGATCGGTCATGCCCCGCTACCCGCACCTGGCGACGGACCGCTTCGAGACGAGCCTGATCGGCGCGCAGATGGGCGCCCTCCGCGCCGTCGGCGTGCCCTACACGGACGGGGAGATCGAAACGGCGCTTGCGTCAATTGAGCGCCAGGCGGCCGCGATCGCCGCCGAGGTCGAGTCGCAGCAGGGGCCGCCCGGGCTCGCGGACAAGGAGATCACGGCGCTCACGGCGTACCTCCAGCGCCTCGGCACCGACATCAGGTGGAAGAAACCCGCCTCCGCGGCACCCGCACTCGGTGCCGCTTCGGCGAGGTCCGCCTCCGCAGCCGACGCGCCGGCTGCTTCGGCGAGATAAACATGCTGCAGGAGCTTGCGGCGGAAACCGGCGCGGCCGGCTGGGCGATTGCCTCGATGCTCTTCTTCGTGGTGGCCTGGCTGGTCATCGCACGGCGGGTCTTCAGGGCCCGCACCGAGGATCTGGACGCCCGGGCCCGCCTCGCCCTCGAGGGCGACGGCGAGGACCAGCAGGGAACCCGAACGGGTGCGCCAACGGAGCGCTGACGCGAGGACACCATGGCAGAGTACGAAGACAAGGTGCTCCACGAGCTGGATGGCATCAGGGAGTACGACAACCCGATGCCGGCGTGGCTCATGGCGATCTTCTGGGGGGCGCTCATCTTCGCGGCGGCCTACCTCGGCTTCTACGCCCTCAGCTTCGGCGAGGGCTCGATGGAGGCCGAATATCGCGGGGAGACGCAGCAGGCCGTCGCGGCTCTCGACGCGTATTTCGAGGCAAACCCCCTCGTCCCGCCGTCGCCGGCCGACCTCCTGGCCGGCGCGAAGGACCCCGCAGTCCTGGAGATGGGCGCGGCGCGCTTCGGGCGGAGCTGCGCCTCGTGCCACGGGGAGAAGGCCCAGGGGCTCATCGGCCCCAACCTCACCGACGACCACTGGATCCACGGCGGGACCGTCGAGCAGGTCTTCCAGTCGGTCGCGAAAGGCTGGCCGGCGAAGGGCATGCCGCCATGGGGACGCGCCGTGAAGCCGGAAGAACTCTCGGCTCTCGTCTCCTACGTCCGGAGCGTCCAGGGCTCGAACCCGCCCAACGCCCGCGCACCCGAGGGCGACCGCGTGGCGCCCGAACCGATCCCGGGGCACTGACGTGCACATGGCGTTCAGCGAAGAGCAGCCTCACGGCTCGGAATCAGCGCCCTCCGGCCACCACCGCGTCTTCAACGTGGCGCCGGAAGAGGACCTCCTCTACAGCCTGTCGGCCGACGGGAAGCGGAAGTTCATGCATCCCGTCGTCCACCGGGGGAGGTTCTGGAAGATCCGGCGCGCGATGGCGTACGGCCTCTTCCTGCTCTTCTTCGCCCTGCCGCTCATCCCCGTGGGCGGGCACCCCGCGCTGCAGTTCGACCTCGCGAACCGCCGCACCCACGTATTCGGAGGGACGTTCTACCCGACCGACAGCATTCTCCTCGTGGCGGCGGGGTTCGGCACCATCGTCACGGTCTTCTTCGTCGGCTCGACGTTCGGGCGGATGTGGTGCGGGTACGCCTGTCCTCAGACGGTGTGGCTGGAGTTCCTGTTCCGGCCCATCGAGGCTTTTCTGGAGGGAGGACCGTCGAATCAGCGGAGGCTGAACCTCGCGCCCTGGAACGGCCGGAAACTCGCCATCAAGACGGCGAAATGGTCGTCGTGGACGGCGGTGGCGCTCCTGATGTCGTCGACGTTCGTTGCCTACTTCACCGGGTGGGGGCCGCTTCTCCGCGGCCTCGCGACCGAACCTGCCGCGTGGACGGGGGCCCTGTTCGTGATGGCCTTCGTGGCGGGCGCCATTGTCTTCGATTTCGGCTGGTTTCGCGACCAGATGTGCACGATCGCGTGTCCGTACGGCCGCCTGCAGAACGTCCTCGCCGACCGGGACACGATCCTGGTGGCGTACGACGAGAAGCGCGGCGACCCGAAGGTGAGACTGAAGGAGCGCCTCGTCGGCGTCCTCGCCGGCGACTGCATCGCGTGCCGGGCCTGCGTGAACGCCTGCCCGACGGGTACCGACATCCGGCGAGGACTTCAGCCCGAGTGCATCGGGACGGCGCAGTGTGTCGACGCGTGCGAGGAAGTCATGCTCGCGCAGGGCAAGCCGATCGGCCTCATCAAGTACACCTCGGAGCGGGAGGAGCAGGGCGGCATCCGCCGTCTCTGGCGCGTGCGGAATCTCGCCTACGTCCTGCTGATGACCGTGGCGTGGGGGACGGTCGCCTTCCTCCTGCTGACCCGCGCCGATGCGCTCGTCGAGGTCATGCGCGGAGGGCGGGAACCCTACCGGCTGCTGCCGACCGGTGAAGTTGCGAACCAGCAGCGGGTGCGGATCACGAATCAGCTCCCCGAAACGCAGCGGTTCAGCATCGAGCTGCTGAGCCCGCAAGGCGCGAAGCTCGTGGTCAGCGAATCGCCGATCACCGTCGAGCCCGACCGGCTCGTGACGGTCAACGCCGTCGCCACGGTTCCGCGAACGGTCTTCGTCGACGGGCAGGCCCAGGTTCGCTACCTCGTGCGCTCCGATCGGGGATTCCGCAAAGAGGTGACGTTCATCCTCCTCGGCCCGTACGGGAGCCCGGGAGGGAAGCCATGAAGATCCTCCGCCTCATCTCCGAGTACCGCTGGCCGATCTACCTCGGCAGCCTCCTCGCGATGTCCGTCGCCGCCTACGGCGTCATCGTCTGGGTGGCGACGCGGCCGGACACGCCGCGCCCGATCAAGGGCTACTACGAAGCGGCGAGGGCATGGGACGCCGACGAGGCGGTGGAGGCGGCGAGCCGGCAGCTCGGGTGGTCGGTCAGCTACGAGCTGCCCTCCGACGTGCCTCACGTCTCGGGTATGCCCCGGCCGGTGGACATACGCGTCGCAGACCGTGACGGGAAGCCCGTCGTGGGGCTCGCGGGGCGTCTTCTCGCCCTCCGCGCGTCGGACTCCCGGCTCAACCAGTCGGGCGAACTCGTCGCGCTGCCACAGGAGGCCGGGAGGTACCGAACCCTGGTGCGCATCGACGCGCCGGGGGCGTGGGAATTGCGCATCGACGTGCGGCAGGCGGCGCTCCGGTTCGTGCATGCGGCCGGGCTGAGCGTCCCGCCGGAGCCGGCCATCCCGGAAGGGGCAAGCCGGTGACCCGTCCCTTTCCCGCCCGCCGCCCGAGCGCCGCCGTGGTGTGCGCGCACTGCGGCCTCCCCGTGCCCGCCAGCCTCGTTCGCGCGGGGGACACGGAGCAGTTCTGCTGCAACGGCTGCCGGCAGGTCCACACGCTCGTTCGCGAGTGGGGATTCGATCAGTACTACAAGCTCGTGGAGCGCCAGAACGGCGAGCTCGAACCCGCCCGCGTCACGGGGCGCAGCTTCGAGGATTTCGACGACGGCCGCCTCCAGGGCGAGGCGACCGAGACGATCGGCGGCGACCGCTGCCGTACCAAGCTCTACCTGGAAGGTGTCCACTGCGCCGCCTGCGTATGGCTGGTCGAGAAGCTCCCATCGGCCCTCCGCGGCGTTGACGAGATTCGCCTCAACGTGACGAGCGCCGTCGCGGAGATCACCTGGTCTCCCGGCCAGACGCGCCTCTCCAGCGTCGCCCGCGCCCTCGACCGCCTGGGGTACACGCCGCACCTCCATCGCGCGGCCGGCGCCCAGGAAGCTCGCCGCGTCGAAGACCGCGCCTCGCTGGCCCGCCTCGGCGTGGCGGCGGCCTGCGCGATGAACCTCATGTTCCTCCACGGGGCGCTCTACGCGGGCGAGTACTCCGGGATGGCCTCTCCCTACGAGACATTCTTCCGCTGGTTCTCCCTCGTTGTGGCAATCCCGGTGCTCCTCTACTCGGCGCGCCCGTTCTTCCAGACGGCGCTCGCCGGTCTCAGGGCCAAGGTCGTCCACATCGATCTGCCCGTCTCGATCGCCTTCGCCGTGACCTTCGCGGCCAGTTCGTGGAACGTCGTCCGCGGGAGCGGGCCGATCTGGTTCGATTCGCTGGCGATGCTGGTCGCGGCCCTCCTCGGCGCCAGGCAGGTCCAGCGGAGCGCCCAGCGCGCGGCCCTCGAACGCGCCGACAGCCTGCGCGGGGCCGCCTTCCTCGAGTTCGCCCGGAAGCTCACAGGGCTCGGCCCCGGCGCGCCCGTCGTCGAGGTCCCGCTGACCTCGCTGGTTCCTGGCGATCGGGTCGAGGTCCGCTCCGGCGAACTCGTCCCGGTGGATGGGGTTGTCCTCTCGGGCCGCTCGTCGCTCGACAACGCGGTCCTGACGGGCGAAGCGGCCGCGATGCCCGTGCGGGAGGGCGACGCGGTGAATGCCGGCGCCACGAACCTCGGGGCCCGGCTGATCGTCCGCGTCGAGGCCGCCGGCGCGCAGACGCGCGTCGGAGCGCTGCTGGCCATCGTCCAGGACGCGCTCTCCAGGAAGCCCGCCATCCTGCGCACCACGGATCTCGCGGCCCGGCGATTCGTCCAGGCCCTGCTCGTCCTGGCCGTCATCACCGGTGCGGCATGGCTGCACCGCGGCCCCGCCGTCGCGCTCGAGCGCGTCGTCGCCCTGCTCGTTGTCGCGTGTCCGTGCGCGCTCGGGCTCTCGGTGCCGCTCGCCATCTCCATCGCCATTCTGCGTGCCGCGCGCGCCGGTGTCTTCATCAAGAACCCCGACGCACTGGAGCGGCTGCGCAGCGTCGAGACCATGCTGCTCGACAAGACGGGCACGCTCACGGAGGGCCGGTCGACGGTGGTTCGCTGGCAGGGAGACGAGGCGGCGCTCCAACTCGCGCGGGATCTGGAGTCGGAGTCGTCGCACGCCGTGGCCCGCGCACTCCGCAACGCGTTCGGCACCTCGATGAGGGTCGTGCGAACGGTTGAAGACGTGGTCGAGGCTCCGGGCCAGGGGATTGCCGGCCGGCTGGACGGTCACCACGTCCGCGTCGGGAACCGTTCCCACGTCGAGGCCGGCGGAGCCTCCGTCCCCGGCGATCTGGCGGGGTTCGCCGCGGCGGCCGTCGCCGAGGGGCTCAGCCCGGTGTTCGTGGCAATCGATGGGCGCGTGGCGGGGGTCGCTGGCATCGGCGACGCGCTGCGCCCGGATGCCGCGACGACGATCGACACGCTGCGCGCGCGCGGGGTGCGCGTGCGGATTCTCTCCGGCGACCACCCGGACGTGGTCGCGCGGGTCGCGGCCAGCCTCGGCCTGCCGGCCAGCGACGCGCTCGGCGGCCTGACGCCGGAAGGGAAGCGCGACCATGTGGCGGGGCTCGTGGCGGGGGCCAATCGCGCCGGCGCCGTGGTGATGGTGGGCGACGGCGTGAACGACGCCGCGGCCCTCGCGCTCGCTGATGTCGGCATCGCCGTCCACGGCGGCACCGGGGCGACGATGGTTGCCGCCGATGTCGTCCTGACGCGCGAGGGCGTCGCGCCGCTCATCGACATCCTCGACGGGGCCCGGCGCCTGCGCGGCGTTATCCGCCGCAACCTCGGCTTCTCGCTGGTCTACAATGCCGGCGCCTCCGCGCTCGCCATCGCCGGCCTGGTCGGGCCGCTGCTGGCGGCGGTCCTGATGCCAATGTCGTCGCTCACGGTCGTCCTGTCGTCGGCCCTCACGCGCACCTTCGCCCTCGCCGAAGCACGAAGTGCGAAGGCGGGCTGACATGGAGACCATCTTCGTGCTGCTGCCGCTCGCCCTGCTCATCGCGGCCATCGCCGTCGGCCTGTTCATCTGGGCCGCGCGGACCGGGCAGTTCGACGATCTCGACACGCCCGCGATCAGGATTCTCTTCGACGACGAGGAGCCGCGGCCATCACCGGGCGCGGCGGATGATGGCTCGACCCTGGCGCGCCGAAGTGCGCAGCACGAAGGCGGCGATTCGACAAGGAGGGTTCTTCGATGAACCTGCGGAGCAAGACGGTACGGACGCTCGTGCTGCTCGCGGCGGCCGCGGCGACGGGCAGCCTGGCGTACGCGCTCAGTAACGCGCGCGAGGGCTACGAGCCGCGACAGCCCATTCTGTTCCGGCACACGCGCATGGCGGGCGCCCCGGTCTGGGAGGCGAATGAGAAGGGCGAGCGGGTGAACGTCGGGGGATTCGGGATCCCCTGCGTCTACTGCCACACGATGCCCTACAAGGGCCGCCACTCAACGGTCCCGTCCACGGCGGTCTGCTTGAACTGCCACACCAGCGTGGGCCTCAACAGGGAATGGGTGCTGAGGATGAAGGACTACTGGGATCGGGGTGAACCGATCCCGTGGGTGAAAGTGTACGACCTTCCCGACTTCGTCTACTACGACCACGCGGCGCACCTGAACGCGAGGGACGACAAGGGCAGCCTGGTGCTGCCGCTCGAAGACGAGCAGGGCAGGCCGATCGTTGTGTGCGAGAACTGCCACGGCAAGGTGGAGGAGATGGAAATCGTCTCCGTGCAGCACGCCTTCAACATGCAGTGGTGCCTCGACTGCCACCGGAAGCCCGAGATGAAGGCGTCCACCGACTGCGTCGTGTGCCACCGGTGAGGGGGATGACGATGAATCCGAACGAGACCAGCGCGCGGCCGGACGCCACGGGGATGGACCGGCGCGAGTTCCTCCGGGTGAGCGGCGCGATCGCCGCCGCCGGGGCCCTCGCGAGCGCCGGGTGCCAGCCTCCGCCGGAGGCGACGATTCCCTTCCACGACATGCCGGAGAACCTGGTGGACGGCATCGGGCGGGCCCGGTTCTTCCACACCGTGATCGACGGCTCGCCCGTCGTCGTGAAGACGCGGGAGGGGCGCCCGATTCTCGTGACGCCGAGCGCGGACGACGCGAGCGGCCGAGGCCTGAGCGTCCGCCATCACGCCGCGCTCATGGACCTGTACGATCCGGATCGGGCCGCCGGGCCGCTGTCGGTCCGGCGCGGGCAGGGAGCGCCCGTCGCATGGGACTGGACCACCGCCAGCGACATCGTGGCGTCGAGGCTGAAAGCGGCCGGCTCGAAGGCGGTCCTGCTCGTCGGGCCCGTCTCCAGCCCCGCGCTCGGCGCCGCGTGCATGGGGCTGTCGGCGAGAACGGGCTTGCGACACGTCGTCTGGTCGCCACTCGAGTCGGATGCTGCGAGCGTGGCCTGGAAGCAGGCGTTCGGCGACGGAAAAGTTGCGCGGCCCCGCCTCGACAAGGCCGACCTGATCGTGGGGCTCGGCGCGGAGTTCCTCGATCGGCCCGAGGACGGCCTCGAGCGCGAGTTCGCCGCGCGAAGATCTCCCGACCGGACCGATGGCGGGGGCATGAGCCGGTTCGTTCAGCTCGAGGGGCGGCTGACGCTTACCGGGGCGAATGCCGACCAGCGGCTCAG
>JAWOGY010000021.1:0-54394 GCA_046496425.1 Vicinamibacterales bacterium | reverse complement strand
TCCGTTTCATCCAGGCCGGCTCCGAGGTGTCCGGCCTGATGGGGCAGATGCCGTCCCGCCTCGGGTACCAGCCGACGATGGGCACTGAGCTGTCGCGGCTGGAGGAACGCATCGCCAACACCGACAGCGGGGCCATCACGTCCATCCAGGCGGTGTACGTGCCGGCCGACGACTTCACCGATCCGGCCGCGGTCCACACGTTCTCTCACCTCTCGGCCTCCATCGTGCTGTCGCGCAAACGGGCCAGCGAAGGGTTGTATCCGGCCATCGACCCGCTGCAGTCCAGTTCCAAGCTGGCCACGCCGGGCATCGTCGGTGAACGGCACTATCGCCTCGCGCAGGAGATCCGGCGGACGCTCGCGCAGTACTCGGAACTGAGGGATATCATCGCCATGCTCGGCCTCGAGCAGTTGTCGCCGGAGGATCGCAACCTGGTGGCCCGCGCCCGCCGTCTGGAGCGTTTCCTCACCCAGCCGTTCTACACGACCGAGCAGTTCACCGGGCTCACGGGCAAGCTTGTCAGCCGGGAGGACGCGCTGGACGGCTGCGAGCGCATCCTGCGTGACGAGTTCAAGGACCACCCGGAGAGCGCGCTCTACATGATCGGGACCGTTGACGAGGCGCACGCGAAAACGAAAACGGGCACGAGCGTATGACCCTCAAGGTGCTCCTGCCGTTCCGCGTTTTCGTCGAGAAGTCCAACGTGACGCGCATCGTCGCGGAGTCGCACGCCGGGGCGTTCGGGCTGTTGCCGCGTCGGCTCGATTGTGTGGCCGCGCTTCCACCGGGGATTCTGGTCTACGAGAACGATGCCGAGGGCGAGGTGTGCCTCGCCGTCGACGAAGGGGTGCTGGTCAAGACCGGCCCGGACGTGCTCGTCTCCGTGCGCAACGCCATCGCGGGCACGGACCTCCGCCACCTGCGTGAGGCGGTGGACCGCGAGTTCGTGCGCCTGGACGAGCAGGAGCAGAGCGTGCGCGTGGCCCTGGCGAAAATGGAAAGCAGTCTCATTCGCGGCATGGCGGGTTTCCAGCATGACTGACGACCCCCGCGGCAGGCCCGTGACACCAGAGACGCCGCTCGGTCAAGAGATCGGGGCGAAGGCCGCGCGCAAGCTCAGGGCGCAGCGCCATGTCACGCGAACCGTCTGGTTTGGCCTGGGGATGATGGGCCTGATTGGGTGGTCGGTGGCGATCCCGACGGTGCTCGGCGCGGCGCTCGGCCTCTGGCTGGACAGGCGTTATCCGGGCGGCCGTTCCTGGACGCTGGCTCTGCTGGTGGCGGGCCTGGCCGTCGGCTGCTGGAACGCCTGGCATTGGGTGTCGAAGGAAGACAAGGCCATCCGGGATGAACAGGAGGATGGCGATGCCTGACCCGATGCTGCTGCTTCTGGCAGGGGGCGCGGGGGTGCTGCTCGGCGTCCTGTTCTTCGGCGGCCTGTGGTGGACCGTGCAGAGGGCGCTGGCATCCAGGCGGCCCGCGCTGTGGTTCGTCGGCAGCTTCGTGCTGCGAACGAGCGTCGTGCTCGCCGGGATGTACGTCGTGTCTGGCGGTCGATGGGAAGCGCTGCTGGCGTGTCTCGCCGGTCTCGTCGCCGCGCGGGTCATCGTCACGCGGCTTGCCGGCCCGCCGGCTGAATACCGCGGCACTCCGGCCAGGGAGGCCGATCATGCGCCTGAGTCCCGATGAGATCGTGTACTGGCAATACGGCTTCGTGACGCTCAACGCCACCATGGTGTTCACATGGGCGTTGATGCTCGTGCTGGTGCTCGGCGCGGCACTCATCACCCGCCGGCTCTCGCACGGCACGACGCGCGGCCGCTGGCAGAACGTGCTCGAGATCATTGTCATCGCCATCGAGCAGCAGATCGAAGAGGTCGGCCTCGCTCACCCCCGGAGGTATCTCGGCTTCCTGGCCACCCTCTTCCTGTTCGTCGCCGTGGCTGCCCTCGGCGCCATCATCCCCGGTTTCGAGCCTCCGACGGGATCGCTCTCGACCACGGCGGCGCTGGCGCTCTGTGTGTTCGTGGCCGTGATGGTCTTCGGCGTCGAGGAGCGGGGCGTGCGCGACTACCTGAAGTCCTACGCCCAGCCGACGGCCATCATGCTGCCGTTCAACATCATCAGCGAAGTGTCCCGCACGCTGGCCCTGGCGGTGCGCCTGTTCGGCAACATGATGAGCGGCGCGATGATTGTCGCGATCCTGCTCACGATTACGCCTTTCTTCTTTCCCGTGGTGATGGCGGTGCTGGGACTGCTGACCGGCATGGTGCAGGCCTACATCTTCTTCATCCTGGCCACCGTGTATATCGCGGCTGCGACCCGCGCGCGCACGCCGGAACCCGAATCTGCGTAGACCCCTTGAAGCCGCAACGACTGGAGCGGACGGAGACACCATGGACAACATGACGATTATCGCGGTGGCCTCGATCATCACCGCCGGTATCACCACAGCGTTCGGCACGATGGCCCCGGCGCTGGGCGAGGGCAGGGCCGTGGCGACGGCGCTGTCGTCCCTGGCCCAGCAGCCGGATGCGTCCGCCACGATCACCCGGACCCTGTTCGTCGGCCTGGCGATGATCGAGTCCACGGCCATCTACTGTTTCGTCGTCTCCATGATTCTCATCTTCGCCAATCCGTTCTGGAACCACGTCATCGCCCAGATCGCCGGGAACTAGTCCCATGCCCATCGACTGGTTCACCGTCGGCGCACAGGTCGTCAACTTCCTCATCCTGGTGTGGCTGCTGAAGCGCTTTCTCTACCAGCCCGTCCTCGATGCCATTGACGCGCGGGAGAAGCGGATCGCGGCGGAACTGGCGGACGCCGGCGCGAAGCAGAGCCAGGCCCGGAACGAGCGCGACGAGCTCCAGCACAAGAACGCGGAGTTCGACCAGCAGCGCGGCCAGCTCTTGAACACGGCGAGGGAGGAGGCGGACACCGAGCGACAACGCCTGATCGAAGAGGCGCGGCAGGCGGCGGACGCCCTGCGCGTCAGGCAGCAGGACGCGCTGGCACGGGCACACGCCAGCCTGAGTGGCGACATCGAGCGCCGAGCCCGGGAGGAGGTGTTTGCGATTGCGCGCAGGACGCTGGCGGATCTGGCCGGGACGAGCCTGGAGGAACGCGCGAGCGAGGTGTTCACGCGTCGCGTGCGGGAACTGGACGACGAGGCGAAGCGGGAGCTGGCTCTGGCCCTGACGTCGTCGCCGGAAGCGGCCGTCGTGCGCAGCGCCTTCGATCTGCCGCCGGCGCAGCAGGCCGCGATCCAGGAGGCTCTCAACGACGTCGGATCGGCTGTCATCCCGGTGCGCTTCGAGACCGACCCCGACGTGATCAGCGGCATCGAGATCACCGCGAACGGGCGCAAGGTCGCCTGGAGCATCGCGGGATACCTCGCGTCTCTGGCAAGGAGCATCGGCGACGTCACGAGCGCCGCGCCCGAGGATGTCACGTGAGCGCGCCGCTGGACCCTGTGCCCGGCGCCCTCGACCGGGCGTTTGCCGCCCTGCGGCACGGGCGCGAGGCGTTCGCGCCGGAACTGACGCCAACCGAGGTGGGCACGGTCGCGAACGTCTCGACGGGCATCGCCGTGGTCTCGGGCCTGCCGGGCGTCGGGTTCGACGAACTGGTGCGGTTTCGCGGCGACATCTTCGGCATCGCCTTCAACGTGGACGAAGACGACGTGGGCATCGTGCTGCTCGGTGAGTACTGGCGGCTCAGTGCCGGCGATGAAGTGGAGCGTACCGGCCGGGTCATGGACGTGGCTGTGGGCGACGGCCTGCTGGGCCGCGTCATCGACCCGCTGTGCCGGCCCCTCGATGGGCGCGGGCCGGTCGTCGCCGCCGGGCGTCTGCCCATCGAACGCCCTGCCGCAGCCATCATGGACCGTGCGCCGGTGACCGTGCCCCTCCAGACCGGGATCAAGGTCATCGACGCGCTCATTCCCATCGGCCGCGGCCAGCGCGAGCTGATCCTCGGGGATCGCCAGACGGGGAAGACCGCCATCGCGATCGACACCATCCTGAATCAGCGCGGCAAGGACGTCCTGTGCGTCTATTGCGCCATCGGCCAGCGGGCGTCAGCCATCGCGAAGGCCGTGGCCACCCTCCGGGAGCAGGGCGCCATGGACTACACCGTGGTGATGGTCACCGAGGGCAACGACCCTCCGGGCCTTGCCTACGTCGCCCCGTACGCCGCCACCAGCATCGCGGAGCACTTCATGGAGCGCGGCCGCGACGTGCTGATCGTCTACGACGACCTGACGCATCACGCCCGGGCGTACCGCGAACTGTCGCTGCTGTTGCGCCGGCCGCCCGGCCGGGAGGCGTTCCCCGGCGACATCTTCTACATCCACTCGAGGCTGTTGGAGCGCGCCACGCATTTGCGTCCCGAGCTTGGCAACGGATCGCTCACCGCGCTGCCCATCATCGAGACGGAAATGCAGAACATGTCCGCCTACATCCCGACCAACCTGATTTCCATCACGGACGGACAGATCTACCTGTCGCCGACGCTGTTCCAGCTGGGTGTGCTGCCGGCCGTCGACGTCGGCAAGTCGGTGTCGCGCGTGGGCGGCAAGGCGCAACGCGCCGCGTACCGGGCGGTGGCGGGCGACCTGAAACTGGCCTATTCGCAGTTCGAAGAACTCGAAACGTTCGCGCGATTCGGCGCCCGCCTGGATGACGACAACCGCCGGATCCTCGAGCACGGCTTGCGGATCCGGGCCTGCCTCAAGCAGTCCGAATTTTCGCCGGTGCCCGTGCCCGCGCAGGTGGCCGTGTTGCTGGCGTTGACCGCCGGGCTCTTCGCCGATGTCCCGATCGACCGGATGACGGAAGCCGAACAGGCCGTGCGCAAGGCTGCGGCCGCCATGCCCGGGGATGTGCGCGAGCGGCTCGAGAGCGCCGATCGGCTGGCCGATGCGGATCGCGAGGCGATCATCGAGATCGCGCGCACCGCGATTGCCGCGTTCTCGCATCACGAGGCGCAGGCCGGCCCATGAGCCAGACGACCGCGAGCCTGCGCCGGACGATCGAGAGCGCCGGGAAACTGCAGTCCGTCGTTGGCGCCATGAAGGCCCTCGCGGCGTCGAGCATCGGCCAGTACGAACAATCCGTGCGCGCGTTGGCCGAGTACTATCGCACCGTGCAGCTGGGGCTGGTGGCCTGCCTTCGCGAGCCCGGGGCAGCGGCGTTGGTGACCGGAGAGACCAGGCGAACGGACCCCGGTGCGATCGGCGCGGTGGTGTTCGGATCCGACCAGGGGCTGGTGGGCCAGTTCAACGATGTCGTGGCCGATCATGCCGTGGAGGCCCTGAGGGGCCTGGCGGGCACGCCGTGGATCTGGGCGGTGGGCGAGCGCGTGCACGCACGCCTGCAGGACGCCGGCCTGCCGCTGGCCGGCCTGTTCAGCGTGCCGAATTCCGTCAGTGGCATCACCCCGCTCGTCGGCCGGATCCTGGTGGAGAGCGAGGGGCGCCGCAGCCGGGGGGAGATCGGCGAACTGCGCCTCTTCTACAATCGCCCGGTGTCCGGGGCGGCCTACGAACCCGTCACCCAGCGGCTGCTGCCGCTGGATGAGACCTGGCGGCGCGAGCACGCCGAACGTGCCTGGCCGACGACGAACCTGCCCGAGGTGCTGGGCAGCGACGTCGAGACCATGCGGGCGCTCGTCCGCGAGTACCTCTTCGTGTCGTTGTTCAAGGCGTGCGCGGAATCCCTCGCGAGCGAAAACGTGAGCCGCCTGGCGGCGATGCAGCGCGCCGACAAGAACATCGGTGAACTGCTGGAAGACCTCAACGGCAGGTTTCACCGCGTGCGCCAGAGTGGCATCGATGAGGAGCTGTTCGACGTGATTGCCGGGTTCGAAGCGTTGGCGAGCGGAAGAGAGCCTTCAGGAGCGAAGAAGCCCGGGCGGCGCTGACGTGCTGCAGGATCCGGGCTGCCCCGCCGGTACGCCTGGTGACGGTGGCGCGAACAACACGCTCGTTCTCGGGCGCGGATCGCCCGGCTCGCGCAGGCAGCGCGGATCATTTCTTCAGCTTCGCGAGCCGCTCCGCCGCGTTCGTGTTCTTCGGGTTCAAGGCCAGGGCCTTTTCGTAATTCTCGATGGCCCGTTCCCGGTCCCCGGCGCTCATGAAGCCCTCGGCCAGGCTGTCATAGGTATTGGCGGATTCGGGATAGAAATGGACATTGGCCTTGAAGAGCTCGATGGCCGAGGCGACCGAGCCTTGACGAAGCAGGTCATAGCCGACGCTGTTGTAGTACGACTCGGCCGGCCGGCAGTCGTAGCCGAAGGCGGCGGTCAGCTTCTGATAGTGGTCGACGAGGACGCCAGCCGTGAAGGCGTTCTTCTTCGGATTGGGTGCTTCGTACAGGAAGGCGAAATCGAAGCCCCAACCCTGATAGATGAACTTGAGCCCGTCATAAATCGCCCGATGCGGCGAGGATTCGTGGTTCTCCTCGCTGAAGATCTCGAACTTCCATCGGAGGCCCCGGCCGGCCTGGCCCTGCAGGACTCTGACGAAGGACGCGATGGTCCTCGCCGTGAGCTCCGTTTCCTGGCCGTGAGACAGGAACAGCACGCCGCGGCGCGTCGCATCCGCGGCCAGGGTTGTCTGGGCGCTCCGGGTCTCGCCGTTGTCGTCCCAGAACAAGGCTGGGCTGCTGGCGATGGTGGCGTCGAACGCGCCCGGCCGGTTCAGGAACGTGTGAATAGCGAACAGCCCCGCTCCCGAATGGCCGAACAGGATGCGGAACGGCCAGGTCCGGTAATGGGCGTCGATATACGGTCTCAGTTCGTCGGTCAGGTAGGCAAGGAACCTGTCGGCCCCGCCCCCTCCCGGCAGTTTCTTCAGATCCCCGGGATTGGAGGTGGCCGGCGACAGATCCCGGTTGCGGTTCGTGTTCGGGATACCGACGACGATGGCCTGGGCCATCTTGTTGACCTTGCCCAGGAACCGGATGGCCCCGACCGCCTGCGCGAACTGGCCCTCCCCATCGAGCACGTAGACGACGGGGTACCTTTCGCGGGAGCCCTGATATCCGCTGGGCAGCGAGATCTGCAGGGTACGGTCCTCCCCGAGGATGGCCGACCGCAGCTTGAGCGTTTCGCCGATGACGATTCTGTTGTCCTGGGCGCAGACGGTCCGTTCCAGCGCCCCCCACGCGAGCGCCGCCAGGATGAGCCCGATCCAGCCCCTGACCTTCATGGTTCGCTCCTATAGAGTCCTCGCCTCGCCAAAAGGTTGCCCGGACGCCGCCTCCGTGCCTTGGTGAACCGGTCTTGGCGGGAGAACCCTCCCCGAGGCCGGTTCGCGCAGGCAGCGCGGAGACGGCGACGAGGGACGGGATGGAGCCCGTGTTCCTGAGGCAAACCCTGGCAGCCTGGCGGCGCAAAGGGTGGCAGTTACGGCGTTGGTTCGAGGCTGATCAGCGCCTCGTACCACACAGCAGCCATTTTCCTGTACCCGAGGTGGTTCGGATGGAGGTCGTCGTCCATGTCGGTGTAATAGTCAATGCCCGCTCCCCGTTCCATGTCGACGAGGGTGATGCGGCCGTCGCCCCTCGCCTTGACCATTGCCTCGACGCTGTCGTTGAAGGCGCTGGTCAGTTCGCTGTGCGGATACCGGTCGATGATGCGAGCCACAAGGATGCGAACCTCCGGGTCGGATGCCCGAATGCCATCCAGCACATCTTCAACACCGTCAGGAATGGGTTCAAGGCCGTTCGTGCCAATGTGGAGCAGGATGATGTCCGCCGGGTGAGTTTCCAGGTAAGGCCCCGGAGTGACTTGAGTAGAGGAACGCTCGGAATACCCTGTCTTGATCAGCCTGGCCAGTTGAGCAGCCTTGATGCCGGGGAAACCGGCATTGTCATCCAGTTCCGGGCCCAGATACCGTTCACCGGCATTCTCACTCCCGACGAAATCACAAGCGTATCCCGCTGAGTTCAGTAGCCGGTACAAGTCGTAACGATAGGCGATCCGGACGCCAACGGGCCTCATGTCGTTTCTTCTGTTGTCGAAGGTGATGGAGTCGCCCAGTGGCATGATTCTCACGATCCGAGCGGACGGTGCCTTGTTCAGTACCTTGTTGGTGGGCGTTGCACACCCGAGCAGGGCCGCCGCAAGCAGAGTTGCTCCCAATGCCGGCAAGATCACGCTCAGGTGGTTCTCCTTCATGTGGGCCCTCGCAATTCCATGACGCGTGGAAGACAGATTCGATCAACGACTGGCGACCATGACCGGTGGCATCAACGGCGGGAGCATCCCGCCCTGGGATTCCAGCCATCGACTTCGGGAAGCCCATCCGGGTCGGGATACTCTCGCGCGGCGGGCTCTGTCTTCTTCAGCTCTTGAACAGATCGTCGAACGCACTCCTCGCGGTCGTTTGCTTGGCCGAACCCGTCTCCCGCTCGACGGTGGAGCGGGCCTCGAAGAGGTGGCAGGTGGTGAAGGCGTCTTTCGGCGTCACCCGGGCGGTGATGGGCTGCATGCACTCGTAGCGGGCGCCCGGATCGAACGACTCGCACTGGGCGCAGCAGTGCAGCGAGGCGCCGCACTTGGCGCACGCGGTGTTCACGAGAATCACCGTGCTCACCAGGCTCCCGCATCGATGGCACCGCACGACCGACCGGAAGCCGGGCATGTTCGGGGTGCGCGGGCCTTCGGGGCGGTCCGCCCGGCTCCGTGGTGATCCCGGCGGCTTGTCGCGATCGCCGGCCGGCGGCCGCGGCGCGCGATCGCGGTCATCGTCCTGATAGCCCCGCTGGCGGTACTTCCTGTCGCTCATGGGTAGTGCTCCGCGTCAGCACGCATCGGCCGGGTTTCAGGGGCTGGTACGGGCCGCTCGCATCGGGCGGGAACTGCTGGCGCAGCCGCGCGGCGGGCACACTCTATCACAAGGGGCCCCGCCTCGCCGCAGCTGGGCCGGGCCGGCGTTCACATATTTCCGGCCCGCAGCGCTCGATTTCGTGCGCAAACTTGTAGTAATCTTGTCGGGTTACACACTTAATTCAATCTGGCGCCCATGTCTCAGACTTTCCATCCGAGCGCGAACGGGATTGCCCGCATCATGCTCTTCGGCCTGATCGTCCTGGTCGCGGCCAGCGGGTACCTGATCTACCAGACGGGCAAGTCGCCGTATGTGACACGGGCGTTCGAGGCCCGGACGCAGCCGATTCAGTTCAGCCACGAGCGGCACGTGGCGGGCAACGGGCTGGACTGCCGCTACTGCCACACCTCGGTTGAATCGGCGGCGGTGGCGGGGATTCCCCCGACCAAGACCTGCATGAACTGCCATTCGCAGATCCACGCGGGCAGCCCGTATCTCGAGCCGGTCCGGTCGAGCTACGCCAACGACGTCTCGATCGAGTGGGTCAAGGTGCACGACCTGCCGGACTTCGTCTACTTCGACCACAGCATCCACGTGAACAAGGGCGTCGGCTGCACGACCTGCCACGGCCGCGTCGACCAGATGCCGTTGATGTGGACGGTGCACACGCTCCAGATGGAGTGGTGCCTCGACTGCCATCGCGCCCCCGAGAAGTACCTCCGGCCGCGCGAAGCGGTCTTCAAGGTTGATTACCAGCCCCCGGCCGACCAGCTCGCGCTCGGCAGCCAGCTGGCGAAGGACTACCAGGTCAAGCGGCTGACCAGCTGTTCGACGTGTCATCGATAGAACCGCGGCGTCATGGGCACCGGGCCGGATTCACGCATGAGCGAACATCACGATCTCGACCTCGCTTCGATTCGGGCCAGTCTGGCCGGCGCGTCCGGGCCGGAGTACTGGCGCAGCCTCGAAGAACTGGCCGATACCGACGCGTTCCAGGAATACCTTCACCGGGAGTTCCCCGAGCAGGCGTCGGAGTTCACCGACCCGGTCGGGCGACGGCAGTTCCTGCGGCTGATGGGCGCGTCGCTGGCGCTCGCCGGCGTGTCGGCCTGCACCAAGCAGCCCGCCGAAGTAGTCGTTCCCTACGTGCGCGCCCCCGAGGAGATCGTTCCCGGCAGGCCGCTCTTCTTTGCGACCGCCCTCACGCTCGGCGGGTACGCGACGGGTGTGCTGGTGGAGAGCCACGAGGGCCGTCCGACAAAAATCGAAGGCAACCCGGGGCATCCGGCCAGCCTCGGTGCGACGGATCTCTTCGCCCAGGCCCAGATCCTGGCCCTCTACGACCCAGATCGGTCGCAGACCCTGAAACAGCAGGGGGATATCCGCACCTGGAGCGCCTTTCTCGGCGCTCTTCGCGGGGTGGTCGAGGCCAAGCGCGGCACCCGGGGTGCCGGGCTGCGCATCCTCACCGGCACGGTGACCTCTCCTACGCTCGTACGGCAGATGGCGGAGTTTCTGGCCGCCTTTCCCGCCGCGAAGTGGCACCAGTTCGAGCCGGCCGGCCGCGACAACGTGAGAGAGGGCTCCCGGCTCGCGTTCGGCGAGACGGTCGACACCCGGTACGCGTTCGACAAGGCGCGCGTGGTTGTCTCGCTCGACGCGGATTTCCTGGGGACCATGCCCGGCTCGGTGCGGTACATCCGCGATTTCGCGGCCGCCCGGCGCGTCCGCGGCGAGGCGAAGGACATGAGCCGGCTGTACGCCGTCGAGAGCGCGGCGGGCAACACCGGCGCGAAGGCCGACCACCGGGTGGCCCTGCGGCCGTCTGACGTCGAGCTCGCGGCGCGCTCGCTCGCATCTCTGATCGGCGTGCCAGGCGCGCCGGCGGCGGCGGCGCCGGCGTCCGCGCAGAAGATGCTGGAGGCGGCAGCCCGCGACCTGCTGGCAAACCGGGGCGCCTCAATCGTGGTGCCTGGCGACGAGCAGCCCCCGCCAATCCATGCGCTCTGCCATGCGATCAACGGCGCGCTCGGGAACGCGGGCGTGACGGTGCTGTACACCGACGCGGTGGCCGCATCCCCCGAGAGCCAGCTGCGGTCGCTCGGCGAGCTCGTCGGCGACATCAACGCCGGGAAGGTGGACGCCCTGCTGGTGCTCGGCGGCAACCCGGTGTACGACGCCCCGTCCGACCTCCGCTTCGGCGACGCGCTCGAAGAGGTGGCGTTCACGGCACGCCTCGGCCTCTACGAGGACGAGACCTCGGCGCGCTGCCAGTGGCACATCCCCGAGGCCCACGCGCTCGAGGCCTGGAGTGACGCGCGCGCCTGGGACGGCACGGCCACGATCGTTCAGCCGCTCATCGCGCCGCTCTACGGCGGCAAGTCCGCGCACGACATGCTGATTGGCCTGTCGCAGACGCCGGGCCGGGCGGCGTACGACGCGGTCCGCGAGACGTGGGCGCAGGAGGCGGCCCGCTCGGGCATTCTCGACACCGAGGCGTTCTGGCGCGCCGCGGTGCACGATGGCGTCGTCGCCGGCACGGCGTTCACGCCGAAAAGCGTCGCGGCGGGCGACGTGTTCGCCGCCATCGGCGCCCCTGGGCCCGCCGCATCGGGCCTCGAACTCGTCGTTCGGGCCGACCCCACGGTCCACGACGGGTGCTTCGCGAACCTGGGCTGGCTGCAGGAACTGCCCAAGCCGTTCACCAAGCTGACCTGGGACAACACGGTCCAGCTCAGCCCGGCCACGGCGGCCCGCCTCGGCGTCCGCAACGAGGACGTTGTGGAGGTGGCCGCCGGCGGGCGGAGGGTAGAGGGGCCGGCGTGGATCGTGCCGGGCCAGGCCGACGACACGGTCGCGGTGCATCTCGGCTACGGCCGCTCGCGCGCCGGGCGCGTCGGGAACGGCGTGGGGTTCAATGCGTACCCGCTGCGCACCTCCGCGGCCATGTGGGCGGCGCCGGGCGCGAGCGTGAAGGCGACGGGCGTCCGGGCGCGGCTGGCGAGCACGCAGCTCCATCACGATATGGACGGCCGCGCGATCATCCGCGCGGGCACGCTCGAGCAGTACCGCACGCACCCGCACTTCGTCCACGAGATGGAGCACGAGCCTCCGAAGACGCTCACGCTGTATCCCGACCACAAGTACGAGGGCTACGCGTGGGGCATGGCGGTCGACCTGAACGCGTGCGTCGGGTGCAACGCGTGCGTCGTGGCGTGCCAGTCCGAGAACAACATCCCGGTGGTTGGCCGCGACCAGGTGGCCAAGGGGCGCGAGATGCACTGGCTCCGGGTGGACACCTACTACAAGGGGCCCGCCGAGTCGCCCGAGGCGTACCACCAGCCGGTGATGTGCCAGCACTGCGAGAACGCGCCCTGCGAGGTGGTCTGCCCGGTGGCGGCGACGGTCCACAGCGACGAAGGCCTCAACGACATGGTCTACAACCGCTGCGTGGGCACCCGCTACTGCTCGAACAACTGCCCGTACAAGGTCCGCCGCTTCAACTTCCTGCTGTACCAGGATTGGGACACGCCCAGCCTCAAGCTGGGGCGCAACCCGGACGTGACGGTGCGCAGCCGCGGCGTGATGGAGAAGTGCACCTACTGCGTGCAGCGCATCACGCGGGCGAAGATCGCGAGCGAGAAGGAAGACCGCCTCGTGGCCGACGGCGAGATCGTCACGGCCTGCCAGCAGGTCTGCCCCGCCGAGGCGATCGTGTTCGGCAACGTCAACGACCCGGCGAGCCGCGTGTCGCAGCTCAGGGCGGAAGCGCTCAGCTACTCGCTGCTCGGCGAGCTGAACACCCGGCCGCGCACCACGTACCTGGCGGCGCTGAAGAACGTGAATCCCGCGCTCGGCGGGGACAGCGGCGAGTACGCGGAGGGGGAACAGAAGTAAGGGATCGCGAATGTCTGAATCGAGCGTGAGCGCACCAATCGGCGGCGAGCAGCCGTCGGCGTACATCGCCCCCGGGCACTCGTTTGCCACGATCACCGACAAGATCAGCTCCATCGTCCTCACGCAGAAGACGTCGAAGGGCTGGCTCGCCGGCCTGGCAATCGCGTCGATGCTGGCGCTGCTCCTCCCGGTGTCGATCGGCCACCTCTTCACGACGGGCATCGGGATCTGGGGCAACAACGCCCCGGTGGGCTGGGCCTTCGACATCACCAACTTCGTGTGGTGGATCGGCATCGGCCACGCCGGCACGCTCATCTCGGCCATCCTGCTCCTGCTGCGCCAGCAGTGGCGCACCTCGATCAACCGCTTCGCCGAGGCCATGACGCTCTTCGCCGTGGCCTGCGCGGGCATGTTCCCGCTCATCCACGTCGGGCGGCCGTGGCTCGCGTACTGGCTCATGCCCATCCCCAACACGATGGGCATGTGGCCGCAGTTCCGCAGCCCGCTCATCTGGGACGTGTTCGCGGTTTCGACCTACGCGACCGTGTCGCTGCTGTTCTGGTACGTGGGCCTCATCCCCGACCTGGCCACGCTGCGCGACCGGACCACGTCGAAGGTCGGCCGGGTGATCTACGGCATCTTCGCGCTCGGCTGGCGCGGCTCCGCCATGCACTGGCACCGCTACGAAACGGCGTACCTGCTGCTCGCCGGCCTGGCCACGCCGCTGGTGGTCTCGGTCCACACGGTCGTGAGCTTCGACTTCGCGGTCTCGGTCCTGCCCGGGTGGCACACGACGGTCTTCCCGCCGTACTTCGTCGCCGGGGCCATCTACTCGGGCTTCGCGATGGTGCTCACGCTGGCCATCCCCATCCGGGCCGCCTACGGCCTCCAGGACTTCATCACGATGAAGCACCTGAACGTGATGGCGAAGGTCATGCTGGCCACCGGCCTCATCGTCGCCTACGGCTACACCATCGAAGCGTTCATGGCCTGGTACAGCGGCAACCAGTACGAGCGGTTCATGCTGCTCAACCGCATGACCGGCCCGTACTGGTGGTCCTACTGGGGCCTGATCCTGACAAACGTCCTCATCCCGCAGCTCCTGTGGTTCGAGCGGTTCCGGACCAACGTCTTCGTGCTGTGGATGCTGTCGATTGTCATCAACGTCGGCATGTGGCTCGAGCGGTTCGTGATCATCGTCACCAGCCTCCACCGCGACTTCCTGCCGTCGTCGTGGGGCATGTATTCGCCGACGTTCTGGGACTGGTCGACCTACCTTGGAACGATCGGGCTGTTCCTGACGCTGCTGTTCCTGTTCATCCGCTTCCTGCCGATGATTGCGATCTTCGAGATGCGCACCATGCTGCCGGCGGCGCGGGTGCGGAAGGAATAGGGGCTAGGGGCTGGGCGCTAGGGACCAGTGGGACGCGGCTGCCGCCGCGTGGGTGGCAAGACAGGGTGACCGACTAGCGCCCAGCGCCTAGTCCCTAGCCCCTGGTGGATGCGACCGGGTGTTCTATGGAGCAAGCGAGCATTTACGGATTGGTGGCCGAGTTCGAGAGTCCGACGGACCTGGTCCGCGCGGCCAACGCGGCGCGAGAGGCCGGCTACCGGAAGATGGACGCGTATTCGCCCATCCCCATCGAGGAACTCCACCGCGCCCTCGGCCTGGCCGACACGAAGCTGCCGTGGATCGTGCTCGGCGGGGGCCTGACGGGCGCGCTTGCGGGCTACGGGCTCCAGTACTGGGCGTCGGCCATCGCCTATCCGTTCAACGTCGGCGGCCGGCCGCTGCACAGCTGGCCGTCGTTCATCGTGCCCGCCTTCGAGACGACGATCCTGTTCGCCGCCGGTGCGGCCGTCCTCGGCATGATCCTGCTGAACGGCCTGCCGATGCCGTACCACCCGATCTTCAACGCGAAGCGGTTCGCCATGGCCAGCCGCGACCGGTTCTTCCTGTGCATCGAGTCGAAGGATCCCCAGTTCGACCAGACCACGACGCGGCGGTTCCTCGAGAGCCTCGGGCCGCGAGAGGTGAACGACGTTGAGCCTTAAGATCCGCGGACGCCTCTCGGCGTGCTGCCTCGCGGCCGGCCTCCTCGCGGCCGGGTGCCGGCAGGACATGCACGACCAGCCGAAGTTCAAGCCGTACGCGAAGAACGACTTCTTCGCGGACCAGCGCTCCGCTCGACCCCTGGTGGACGGCACGATCGCCCGCGGCCACCTGCGCGACGACGCGGTGCTCTACACCGGCAAGGCCGACGGCAAACCCGTGGACGCGTTCCCCTTCCCCGTGTCGGCGGCAGTCATGGCCCGCGGCCGGGAGCGCTTCGACGTCTTCTGTTCGCCGTGCCACGGCCGGACAGGCGACGGCGACGGCATGATCGTCCAGCGGGGCTACCGCAAGCCGCCGACGTTCCACGAGGACCGGCTGCGTCAGGCGGCGCCGGGCTATACGTTCGATGTCATCACGAACGGCTTCGGGGCGATGCCCGACTACGCCCAGCAGATTCCCGTGAGGGACCGCTGGGCGATCGTGGCGTACATCAAGGCGCTGCAGCGCAGCCAGCACGCGACGATCGACCAGGTGCCGGCCGCCGCGCGCGCTGCCCTCGAGTCCGCCGACGCGCGCTGACGAACCGACGGGACAGAGCCAGGGACCACATGCACGACGCGACCTACACACCACCCGCCAGCCTGGACGCGCTGCGCCGGCGCTCGCTCATCGTCGGCGTCGTCGGCCTTCTCGCGGCCGCCGCGGGGGCGCTCCTCAGCCCCCGCCAGTTCTTCCACTCGTACCTGCTGGCCTACCTGTTCTGGCTCGCGGCGGCCCTCGGCGGCCTCGCGCTCGCGATGCTGCAGCACCTGTCGGGCGGCGGCTGGGGCGTCGTGCTGCGGCGCGTCTTCGAGGCGTCCGCGCGCACGCTGCCCTGGATGGCGCTCTTCTTCGTGCCCCTGCTCTTCGGCCTCCGCGACCTCTACCCCTGGACCGACGCGGCCGCCGTCGCCGGGGATCATCTCCTCAAAGAAAAGGCGCTCTACCTCAACGTGCCCTTCTTCCTGGCACGCGCCGCCTTCTGCTTCGCCGTCTGGATCGGACTCGCACTCGCCCTGACGCGATGGTCCGCCGAGCAGGACCGCACGGGCGACCCCGCGCTCGCGGTCCGCATGCGCAACACGAGCGCCATTGGCATGGTCCTGTATTTCGCCACCATGACGATGGCCTCCATCGACTGGGCCATGTCTCTCGAGCCGCACTGGTTCTCGACGATGTACGGGTTCCTGTTCATCATCGGCCAGGCGCTGATGGGGCTCGCCATCGCCATCGTGACCGCCAGGAGACTCTCGGCCGAGCCGCCCATGTCGGGCGTCTACAACGCCGGCCACTTCCACGACTTCGGCAAGCTGCTGTTCGCCTTTACCATGGTGTGGGCGTACCTGTCGTTCTCGCAGTTCCTGATCATCTGGTCGGCGAACCTGCCCGAGGAGATTCCCTGGTACCAGCACCGGCTGAGCCATGGGTGGGAGCTCATCGGGATCGGGCTCGTGATCTTTCACTTCGCCGTGCCGTTCATCGTCCTGCTGTCGCGCCGCTCGAAGCGCAACGCGGCGCTGCTGGCCGGCATGGCGCTGTTGCTGATCGCCGCGCGGTTCCTCGACCTGTTCTTCCTGATCGGCCCCGAGGCGTATCCCGACGGGCTGGGGTTCCACTGGCTCGACCTGGCGGCGGCCATCGGGCTGGGCGGCGTCTGGGTGGCCCTCTTCGCCGCGAACCTGAAGAGCCGGCCGCTGCTGCCGCTGCGGGACGATGGCCTGGAGAACGCGCTGCACGCGCAGCATCATTAGGGGCTAGGGGCTAGGGGCTAGGGGCTAGGGGCTAGGGGCTAGTAAGGACTTAGACGCGGAGTGGGGAATCAGGTGCCTTTCCGCCGCAGGCGAAGTTTGGGCTCTTGGGAGAACTAGCGCCGAGCGCCTAGTCCCCAGCCCCTGAGAATGGACGAGTGAAATGGTCGATAGGCACGACACAAAGAACGGCCAGTCGAAGAGCAAGGCCTACGAGACGCGGGACGTCAAGCTCAGGCCCCTGGTGGTCTTCGTCGCGGGGCTGGCGGTAGTCGGCGTCGTCGTCTACCTCGTGGTGTTCCTCATGCTCCGCCTGTTCAGCGGGCAGGCCGCGAGGGAAGATGCCCGGGTGGCGCCGTCGTCCGTGTCGCGGCCGGCGCCGGTTCCTGGCGAGGAGCGCCTGCCGCCGGCGCCGCGCATCCAGGCGAACGCGGCCGCCGACATGGACGCGCTCCGCCGGCAGGAAGACGCCAGGCTTACGACCTACGGCTGGGTGGACAAGCCGGCCGGCATCGTGCGCCTCCCGATCGACGTGGCGATGACCCGGATCGTCGAGGAAGGGCTACCCGTCCGTCAGCCCGACAGCGCCCCCCCGGCGGCGGGTACGCCGGCGCGCAGGAAGACGCCGCAAGGCGAGGCGAAGAAGGATCTGCAATGAAGACGTGGGCAGCCGCTGCGGTGCTTTCGGTGGCGCTGGCGTCGAGCGCATGGGCGCAGCCGCCGCGGTTCACCGGCGCGGACATCGGCGGTCCGCCGGCGGGAACCTCGTCGGAGCTCGTGCCCGACGTGCTCGAGAAAGTCGGCATCGATCAGAAACTGAATGCCCAGGTGCCCCTCGACGCGGTGTTCCGCGCCGAGGACGGCCGGGAGGTGAGGCTCGGCGACTACTTCGGCAAACGGCCCGTCGTGCTGTCGCTGGTCTACTACGAGTGCCCGATGCTGTGCACGCAGGTGCTCAACGGCGCCGTGGCGGCGTTCAAGGTGCTGAACTTCACGATCGGCGACGAGTACGAGGTGGTCACCCTCAGCTTCGATCCGAGGGAGACGCCGGCGATGGCGTCCTCGAAAAAGGAGACCTACCTCAACAAGTACGGACGCCCCGAGGGCGCGAAGGGCTGGCACTTCCTGACAGGCGATCAGGCGGCCATCGAGGCGCTGGCCTCCTCCGTCGGGTTCCGGTACACGTTCGACCAGGGGTCGCAGCAGTACGTGCACGCCAGCGCCCTGATGGTGCTGACGCCCGACGGCCGCGTGTCGAAGTACTTCTACGGGATCGACTACCCGCCGAAGGACCTCCGGCTCGGCCTCATCGAGGCATCGGGCGGAAAGATCGGCACGCCGGTGGACCAGGTGCTCCTCTACTGCTTCCACTACGATCCGCACTCCGGGAAGTACAGCATGGTGGTGATGAACGTCCTCCGGCTGGCGGGGGTCGTCACGGTGGCCCTGATTGGCGGGTTCATCGCGATGATGTGGGGCCTCGACCGCCGGAAATCGCAGCGCGCGGCGGCAGCCGCGCCGCCCGCGCCGCGAGCTTAGCCGTATGCCTCAGACCCAGATTCTGCCGACGCAGGCCTCCACCATGGCCCCCCAGGTGGACGCCCTCTATTTCTTCCTGGTCGCGCTGACGGCGTTCTTCACGCTGCTCATCTCGGGCCTGGTGGTGTACTTCGCGATCAAGTACCGCCGCCGGTCGAAAGACGAGATCGGCACGCCGATCCACGGCAACCTCAAGCTCGAAATCACGTGGACCGTCATCCCGTTCGTCATCGTGCTCTTCATCTTCGGGTGGAGCTCGAAGCTGTTCTTCACGATGGCCCGCCCGCCGGCCGAGACGCTCGACGTCTACGTGGTCGGCAAGCAGTGGATGTGGAAGTTCCAGCACCCGGACGGCCACGCCGAGGTGAACGAGCTGCACGTCCCGGTGGGCACGGCGGTGAAGCTGACCATGACGTCGCAGGATGTCATCCACGACGTGTACATCCCGGATTTCCGCGTGAAGGCAGATGTGCTGCCCGGGCGCTACACGCACCTGTGGTTCAAGGCCACCACGCCGGGCCGCTATCGCCTCTTCTGCGCGGAGTACTGCGGGACGGAGCATTCGGGGATGGTGGGCTGGGTTGTCGTGATGGAGCGCGCCGAGTACCAGCAGTGGCTCGCCGGGGGCGCGGGTGAGGGCACGATGGCCCAGACGGGCGAAAAGCTCTTCAGGGACCTCGCCTGCGTGACGTGCCACAGGGAGGATACGACCGGGCGCGGCCCGACGCTCATCGGCCTCTACGGCAAGGCGGTCACTCTCGACGACGGGAGCACGGTCGAGGCCGACGAGGGGTACCTCCGGGAATCGATCGTGAACCCGCGCGCCAGGATGGTGACGGGGTTCCAGCCGATCATGCCGACGTTCCAGGGCCTGGTCAGCGAGGAAGGGCTGCTGCAGCTCATCGAGTACATCAAGACGCTGAAGGCCGTGCCGTCGAACGCGACGGGCGCGCCGGCGCCCGAGGCGGTGCCCGCCACACCGGGGAAGAAGTAGGACCATGGACACCGCCGCCACGCCACACTCCAACTACCTGACGGACGGCTACGGCATCAAGTCGTGGCTGCTCACGAGGGACCACAAGCGGATCGGGCTGCTGTACCTCATCAGCGTGTCCGCGTTCTTCGTGCTGGGCGCCGTGTTCGCCGGCCTCATCCGCCTCGAGCTCATGACGCCCGCGGGAGACCTGGTCGAGTCGGACGTCTACAACAAGGCCTTCACGATGCACGGCGTGATCATGGTGTTCTTCTTCCTGATCCCCGCCATTCCCGCCGTGCTGGGCAACTTCCTGTTGCCCCTGATGATCGGGGCGAAGGACCTGGCGTTCCCGCGCCTGAACCTGCTGAGCTGGTACGTCTACACCCTCGGTGGCATCTTCACGCTGTGGGCCCTGGTGAACGGCGGCGTGGACACGGGCTGGACGTTCTACACCCCGTACAGCAGCGCGTTCTCCAACTCGAACGTCGCCCTGGTCGTCGTCGGGATCTTCATCAACGGGTTTTCGTCCATCCTGACGGGCCTGAACTTCATCGTTACCATCCACAAGATGCGCGCGCCCGGGATGACGTGGTTCCGGATGCCGCTCTTCATCTGGGCGCACTACGCGACGGCCCTCATCATGGTGCTCGGCACGCCGGTCATCGCCATCACCCTCCTGATGGTCGCGGCCGAGCGCCTGCTGCACCTGGGGATCTTCGACCCGAAACTGGGCGGCGACCCGGTGCTCTTCCAGCACCTGTTCTGGTTCTACTCGCACCCCGCCGTCTACATCATGATCCTGCCCGCGATGGGCGTGATGTCGGAGCTGGTGGCCGCCTTCTCGCGCAAGCGGATCTTCGGCTACGAGGTGGTGGCGATATCGAGCCTCGCCATCGCCGTGGTCGGGTTCCTCGTCTGGGGCCACCACATGTTCGTCAGCAGCCAGTCCGTGTACGCCGCGATGGCGTTCTCGCTGCTCAGCTACGTCGTCGCGATCCCGTCGGCCATCAAGGTCTTCAACTGGTCCGCCACGCTCTACAAGGGCTCGGTCTCCTTCGACTCGCCGATGTTCTACGTGTTCGGATTCATCGGCCTGTTCCTCATCGGCGGCCTGACAGGCCTGTTCCTCGCGGCCCTGGCGGTGGACGTCCACGTGCACGACACCTACTTCGTCGTGGCGCACTTCCACTACATCATGGTGGGCGGCACCATCATGATGTACCTGGGCGGTCTCCACTACTGGTGGCCGAAGATCTTCGGGAAGCTCTATCACGAGGGCCTGGCCCGGGTGTCGGCCGTCGTGATCTTCGTCGGCTTCAACCTGACGTTCTTCCCGCAGTTCATCGTGGGCTATCTCGGGATGCCGCGCCGCTACCACGCGTACCCGCCGGAGTTCCAGCTGTGGAACATCCTGTCGAGCGCCGGCGCCCTGTTGCTCGCCGTCGGCTACGCGATGCCGACGTTCTACCTCCTCTACTCCCTGGTGAAGGGCAGGCCGGCGCCCGCCAACCCGTGGGGCGCCAGGGGACTCGAGTGGGAGACGTCGTCGCCGCCGCCCACGCAGAACTTCGAGAGCACGCCCGTGGCCTCCGAGCCGTACGACTACGCGAAGTGAGGACCTCCTGATGGCAGGCGCGCACCGGACCCAGCACCCGAGGCTGCAACACCACTTCGACACCCTCGAACAGCAGTTCGAGGCGTCGGCGCTCGGCATGTGGCTGTTCCTCGTCACCGAGATCCTGTTCTTCGGCGGGCTCTTCCTGGCCTACCTGGTCTACAGGCTCTCGTATCCACGGGCGTTCGCCGAAGCCAGCCACGAACTCGACGTCGTGCTCGGAGGCGTGAACACCGCCGTCCTGATCGGCAGCTCGCTCACGATGGCGATGGCGGTGTGGGCCGCGCAGCTCGGGAAGCGCGGGAAGCAGTTGCTGTTCCTCGGGCTGACGATCGGCCTCGGCCTGGCGTTCCTCGGCATCAAGGCCGTCGAATACAGCCACAAGTTCGAGCACGGCCTCGTGCCCGGCGCGAACTTCCGCTTCGAGGCGGCGCACGACCCGATCCACGCGCAGCTGTTCTTCTCGCTCTACTTCGTGATGACCGGCATCCACGCCCTGCACATGGTCGTGGGCATCGGCATCATGGCGGTGCTGTTCGTGATGGCTTTCAAGGGCCGGTTCTCGAAGGCGTACCACACGCCGGTCGAGGTCAGCGGCCTCTACTGGCACTTCGTCGACATCGTCTGGATCTTCCTGTTCCCGCTGCTCTACCTGATCGACCGGCACGGGCTGGTTCACTAGAGGCTGGGGGCTGGTGAGCGTGTCCCTCGAAGCGGGACCGCAGCGCGGTACGACCCGCGGGCGCCGATCAGGCGCCGCAGACAGCGCGAGGGCAGAAGGCATGGCGCACGAGAAGACAGCAACGGCGGGGGCGAACGGCGAGGAGCTGCAGGCGGCAACGCACCTGGTGCCGATCCGGGTCTACCTCACCATCTTCTCGCTCCTCATGATCCTGACCGCCGTGACCGTCGGCGTGTCGTTCATCGATCTCGGCCCCTTAAACACCGTGGTCGCCATCGCCATCGCCGTGACGAAGATGATGCTGGTCGTCCTGTACTTCATGCACGTCCGCTACAGCTCGCGCCTGACCTGGGCCGTGGTGGGCGGCGGGTTCTTCTGGCTGGCCCTCCTCCTGTTCATGACCCTCGCTGATTACCTGACGCGAGGCCCCGGCTGGCTCCGGTACGGCTAGGCTCCGCAGTCTGGTCTTGTCTTTTTGGGCTGACCCCCATATAAAAGGAAGGATCTAACGGCTGCCTGCGCCGAGTTCGGGCCGCCGCGTCCCTGTCGACCTGCCTTCCTTTTCACGCCCGACGCCGGGAGGAGCGGTGCCATGGCCGACACCCTGCTCTTTCTTACCGAGTTGATGGGCATGCGGGTCTTCGACCTGAAAGGCCGCCGCATCGGCCGGGTCAGGGACGCCGGCCTCCTCCCTCGCGTCGACAGGGTCCGGATCGACCAGTTCCTGGTCGGCGGTGAGTGGAACTGGTGGTCCATCCGCCACGACCAGGTGGGCTCGATTTCCCTCGACGGCATCTCCCTGCGCGACGAGCAACTGGTCCCCTACCACGACGATGTCTGGATGTTGCGGATGGTCAGGGACCTCCTCGATCAGCAGATCATCGACGCCAAGGGCCGCAAAGTCGTCCGCGTCAACGACGTGACGTTCGAGCTGAAGCGGGTGAACGCCCACGACGAACTCCGTGTCCTCGAAGTGGACGTCGGCATGCGCAGCATCTTCCGGCGGCTGTGCCAGGGCATCGTGCCGCCGCGCGCGGTCCGCCGCGTCATGGCGGGGATTCCCCCCAACTCCATCCGCTGGGAGTTCTGCAACATCATCGAGCCGGATCCGCAGCGGCGCCTGCGCCTCAAGATCGACATGAAGGCGCTCGAGTCCATCCATCCCGCCGATCTGGCCGACATCGTCGAAGAGCTGAGTCACGAGGACCGCGAGGCCGTCTTCGAGTCGCTCGACAGCGAGGTGGCGGCCGAAACCCTGTCGGAAGTCGACGACACGAAGACCCAGGCGGCCATCCTGGAGTCGCTCGATGCCGACCGGGCGGCCGACATCGTCGAGGAGATGTCGCCCGACGAGGCGGCCGACGTGCTGGCCGAGATGGAAGAGGCGTCCTCGGACGCCATCCTGGAGGAGATGCAGGCCCAGGAGAAAACCGACGTCGAAGAACTGCTCGAGTTCGACGAGGACTCGGCCGGCGGCCTGATGAACAGCGAGTACATCGCCGTGCCGGAGACGGCCACGGTGGCCGACGCGATCGGGACCATCCGCGAGAACGAAGAGCAGGCCGACTCGCTCACGACCGTGTTCCTCGTCGACGGCGCCGGCCGTCTCACCGGCGCGCTTCCCGTCGGGCGCCTGTTTCTCGTGGACCCGACGGCGCTCGTCAAGCCGCTCGCCGGCGAGGACGAAGTCGTGGCCGTCCCGGTGACGGAGCGCCGCAGGCGCGTCGAGGAACTGGTCGACAAGTACAACCTCCTGACGCTGCCGGTCGTCGACGAGGCCGGCGTGCTCGTCGGCGCCGTCACGGCCGACGATGTCATTTCCATGCTGAGACAGGACTAGCCCGTGCGCCTCGCCGACCGCCTGCCCCGCCCGCTCATCGTCTTCTTCACGGTCATCGGGCCGGGCTTCATCACGGCGATGGTCGACAACGACGCGGGCGGCATCTACACCTACTCGCAGGCCGGCGCCCTCTTCGGCTACATGCTGCTGTGGACGCTGCCGCCCATCGCTCTCCTGCTCGTCATCACGCAGGAGATGAACGCCCGCATGGGCGCCGTCACCGGCAAGGGCCTGTCGGATCTCATCCGCGAAGAGTTCGGGCTCCGGCCGACCTTCGCGCTGATGAGCCTGCTCGTCGTGGCGAACCTGACGAACGTGATGGCGAACTTCGCGGGCGTCGCGAGCGCGCTGGAGCTCTTCCACGTCAGCAAGTACGTGTCCGTGCCGATCGCCGCCGCGGCCGTCTGGCTGCTGGTCGTGAAAGGCACCTACCACAGCGTCGAGAAGATCTTCCTCGCCGCCTGCGTCACCTACATCGCGTACATCGTGGCCGCCGTCCTCATCAGCCCGGACTGGGAGGCCTCGGCGCTGGCCAGCGTGCGGCCGGTGGTCCGGTGGGACCCGCTCTACCTGACGCTGGTGGTGGGCCTGGTCGGCACGTCGGTCGCGCCGTGGATGCAGTTCTATCTCCAGGCGGCCGTCGTCGAGAAAGGCATCACCGTCAAGGACTACGCCGAGTCGCGCATCGAGGTCATCGTCGGCTGCGTCGTGATGGTGGTGGTGGCCTTCTTCATCATCGTGGCATGCGCGGCGGCCATCTGGCAGAAAGGGCCGCGCGACATTACGAGCGCCGCCGACGCCGCCCTGGCGCTGCGCCCGTTCGGGGAGTACGCCTACCTGCTCTTCTGCGCCGGACTGCTCAACGCGTCGCTGTTCGCCGCGAGCATCCTGCCCCTGTCGACGGCCTACTCGGTGTGCGAGGGGCTGGGGTTCGAATCGGGCGTGAACAAGCGCTTCCGGGAGGCGCCGGTGTTCTACTGGCTCTACACCGGGCTCATCGTCATCGGCGCCGGCGTCGTCCTCATCCCCGACTTCCCGCTCGTCAGGATGATCCTGATGTCCCAGGTGGTGAACGGCGTCCTGCTGCCGCTGGTGCTCGTCTTCATGCTCCGGCTGGTCAACAACAGCAACCTGATGCACGAGTGGACCAACTCGCGCTTCTACAACGTGGTGGCCTGGGTCGCCGTGTTCACGCTGATCGCACTGACCGTGGTGCTGGTGGGGACCAGCGCCAGGGACATGTTCTTCGCAGCGCCGGCCTGACCTGCGCCGACCGACGGAAGCCGGCGGGTGTCAGCATCAAGAAGCAAGAATCCAGAAGCAAGAAGAAGGCCCTGTTCCACCGCAAGGTCCCTTCCGGCTTCTTGCTCCTTGCTTCTTGCTTCTTGCTTCTAGAAAGGTCTCGCGGCGGTCGCCCCGCCAAACCTGGTCAGATTGTTCGGCGCCGCAGCACCGGGCCCGCCGCGGCCCGCCGCCTGCCCGGCCGCCGCGAACAGTTCGTCCTTGGTCCAGCCGGCTTTGACCGCCGCCAGGAACAGCTTACTGGTGGCCGCCGCGCGATCCTTGTGGGCGCCCACCGACAGCAGGACGTTGCTCTTGCCGACGGTGTCCTTGAGCGCGTTCAGGTGGCGCACGCAGCCATCCACGTCGGCCGGATCGCACTCGAGGACCGCCAGGGCGTTGTTCTTCTTGAACGTCTCGAGAAGCGCCGCGTCCATCGGCGGCAGGCCGGTCACCATGATCGGCCTCTTCGCCGAGCCGAGCACGTCGGCCAGCAGACTGGCAGGCGGGCGGACGAGGTTGACGGCGATCGCGCTTGCTTCCATCACGCCGAGAGCGGTCTTGCCGGCCGGCGTGAGCCTGTCGCCGAACCACGCGCCGTCGGGGCCCATGACATCGACGCGGCCGAAGTTCAAGGCCGCCGCCGCCGCCTCGAGCGTGGCTGTGCTGCCCTGGAAGATCCCGGCGCCGCGCACGCCCGTTGTCACGCGCCCGCCTCCGCCGCCGCGGCCGCCGCCCATGACGGCGATGCCCTGCGGTGCGGCCGACGACGCCCTGAGGCGCTGCGCCAGCAGTGTCATCAGCTCGTCGTGCGTCGACGCCCGCACGTGCTGCCAGCTGCGTTCGGTCGCGCCCGAGATGTCGGGCGGCGTGAACCGCTGGGACTGGTACTGAACCAGGCGGTCGGGAATCAGCAGGGTGACCGACGTCTCGTCGGCCAGGCTCAGCATGCCCTGCAGCACGAACTGCCCCGTCCAGCCGAGGATGTCGGCCTCCATCTTGGCCGGGTCGTCACCGGCGTCGTGGTAGTCGGGGTGTCCGCCGCGGCCGCTGGTCATCAGCCCGAGCGCCTCGATTCCCCGCTCCATGAACGCCGAGTAGTCGCTGCCGCCGGGCCCGGCCTGGCTCGCGTCGACCCGCTTCGCGATCTCCGGGTCCTGGTCCTTCATGATCACGTCGAAAATGGACGGGAAGTTCAGCGCGCCGGGTGCGCCGATCCGGTCGCCCAGGCCCACCATGTCCATGTTGAAGTACGCCACGGTCGAGTCCATCGTCACGCCGTCGGGCGGATGGTCGGAGTAGTACTGGGATCCGAGGAGCCCCTGCTCCTCGCCCGTCCACAGCGCGAAGATCAGCGTGCGCTTCGGCTTGACGTTGTTCGCGGCCAGCAGGCGCGCCACCTCCATCGTGACCGCCGATCCCGACGCGTTGTCGTCGGCCCCGTTGAAGATCACGCCGTTTGTGACGCCGACGTGGTCGAGGTGGCCGCCGGCGATGACGTACTGGGCCTTCAGTGCCGTGTCCGTGCCTTCGATCTTGGCGATGACGTTGCGCCCGACGTTGTTCTTGTACTGCTCGCCGTAACGCGTGGCCATGTCGTAGCCCTTGAGGGCGGCCGTCACGCCGGTGGCGGCCGAGCGCGGCTTCTTGCCCTTGATGTCGGCCCGCATGCCGGCGAAACGCGCCGTGAATCCGCGCAGCGACTCCTGCGGGTCGCGCCACAGGACCCAGCGGAGCACGCTCTCGTCGACGTTCGACACGTAGATGAAGGGCCGCGTGAACACGGCGGGATCGAGAGCCTCCCCGCGCGCGCCCATCCCGCCCATCATGCCCCTCCCTCCGGCGGGCGCCGGGTCGGGGTTGTAGAGCATGATCGCCGCCGCGCCCTTCGCGTAGGCCGTCTTCACCTTCGCGTTGTCGGCCGCTTCTTCGGCCCACTCGTCCTTGGCGCCGGGCGCGCGGGGAGCTTCAGGGGCGGGGGCCGGCGCGAACTGGACGCGGGGCGTCGGGGCCGTTGTGGGCGAGCCCTTGAGCGCCAGCACGATCCTGCCCTTCACGTCCACGCCGGCGTACTCGTCCAGGCCCTTCGCCGGAGCCGAGATGCCGTAGCCGACGAACACGATTCCGCCGGCGGCCTTCGCCCCCGGGGTAGACGCCATGTCCACGGCGAAGCTGCCGTCACGGTGGTAGAACGTGCGCCCGTTGATGACGAGCGACGGGATGCCGGTCGTCCAGACGAAGGCCGAGCGGGCGCCGGTCATGGGCACGTTCTGGAAGAACGTGCCGTTCTCGCCGGCCGGCTTGAGGCCCCACTCTTTGAACTTCGCAGCGGCCCATTCCGCGGCCTTTTCATAGCCGGGCGTCAGCGTGCGGCGGCCCTGGGCGGCGTCGGACGCCAGGTGGGTGATGTATCCCTTGATGATCGAGCCGTCCACCTTGATCTTCGTGGGCTCGGCGAACACAGGCAGGGCGAGGACGATCGCGAGACTGCAGGCCAGCGCGAGTCGCGACAGGCGGTGACATCGCATGCGGAATCCCTTTCAGCGGGGGCTGCCGGGTTGAGCGGGCAGCGCCGGAGACACGTGCCCTTGAAAGGCCAATACGACGGATGGCGCCCGCGCGTTTCTCCGGCGCGGGCCTGCTGGCGGGGTTCAGGTGACGCCCAGTTCGAGGGCCACGAACGCCGCGTCGAGCTCGCCGACCAGCTCGCCGCCGCAATGGAGGGCGGCCCTGACCGAAATGCGGGCCAGCTTCTTCCGCTTGTACGACGTGACGAACTTCTCCCAGGCATCAGCGTCGGGCAGGAACGACGACGCCGTGAAGGCGCTCGTGATCGGGCGCAGGTGCCGCATCGTGTGACGCTGGATGACGATGGTGGCGTTCGGATGCTCGTCCCGCAGCCGGACGAAGATCAGTCCCCAGGCGCTCAGAATGGCCACCGCCGCGGCGCTGCCGCCGAAGACCGTGTCCCGGTGGTTGATGTTCGGCTCGAGCGGCGCGCCCAGCGTGACACCGTCCTGTTCCGCGGCCACCACGTCGATGGCCATCGCGGTGGTGAGCGGGATCCGGTCCCGAAGGAACTGCTGGAGGGTGCTTCGATTCAGCAACGTCCCGGCTCCGTGCGATCAGTCGACGATGAACAGCGTCGCGCCGGCTGAGGTGCGCGACCGGTGCGGCTCCTCGTTGTCCGCCACCTGGTAGCTCTGCCCGGGGCGGAGCGTGAAGCTCCGGCCGTCCTTCAGCTCGGTCACCAGTTCGCCGGCCAGCACGTACAGCACGTGGCCCCGGCTGCACCAGTGATCGGCCAGGTAATCGGGCGAGTACTCCACGACGCGCACCCGGATGTTCCCCGTCTCGACCGTCCGCCAGCGCGCGACACCCGTCTCGCCGGCGTGCTCGGTCGTCGGCACCGCGCTCCAGTCCGTGACACCGAATGGCACGTGTTCGATCTTCATGGCCGACTTCCCATCTTGTAGGGGCTAGGTACTAGGCGCTGGGCGCTTGTCCGCAGGAACGACTCGCTGGAACACCGTCTCCTCACTCACGCGGCGACAGCCGCGTCCGACCAGGCCCTAGCGCCTAGCCCCTAGCCCCTAGTCAATCCGATAATGCGCCCCCGCGCTCGTGCGCGCCTCGATGGCCGCCAGCAGCACCACCAGCGCGGTCTGGATGCCGTTGCGCAGCCCGATGAGCGCATCGCTCAGCTCGGACTGCGCGTAGAACCGCCCGATCTCGAGGTGCAGTTCCCGCAGGATCTGGTGGGCGCGATCGAGCCGCTTGCGGCTGCGCACCAGCCCGACGTAGTTCCACATGGTCTGGCGGATGGTGAGCCAGTCCTGCGCCACCAGCGCCGGGTCGACCGGCTCCGTTTCGTGCCGCCACGGATCGATCGCGGGCAGGTAGCAGTTCCCGTCGCGGGCGATGGCGGCCGCGGCGTCCTGCCCCGACCGGGTCCCCCAGACGAGGCATTCGAGCAGTGACGTGCTCGCGAGGCGGTTGGCGCCGTGAAGGCCCGTGCAGGAGACCTCGCCGACGGCCCTCAGCCGGTGGAGACTCGTCCGGCCCCACTCGTCAACGGCCACGCCGCCGCAGCTGTAGTGCGCCGCGGGCACGACCGGAATCGGCTCCGTCGTGATGTCGATGCCCGCTTCGCGGCACCGTTCATGGATGCGCGGGAACCTGGACCGGACCCAGTCGGCGTTCTTGTGGCTGATGTCCAGATACGCGCACGAATCGCCCGTCTCGTGCATCATCTGGTGAATGCCGCGCGCCACGACGTCGCGCGGCGCCAGCGATCCGTCCGGATGGTAGTCGGGCATGAACTCCCGGCCCCGCTCGTCCACCAGCCGCGCGCCTTCGCCCCGCATCGACTCGGAGATCAGGAACCGCTCGTCGCCGACGAAGAGCGTCGTCGGGTGGAACTGCACGAACTGCATGTTGATGCAGCGCGCGCCGGCCCGGTAGGCCATGGCCACCCCGTCGCCGCAGGCGCCGGCCGGGTTCGACGTGTGCAGGAAAATGCGCCCGAGGCCGCCGGTGGCCAGGATCGTCTCGCGGGCCATGATCGTGCCGACCTGCCGGGAGGCCTGGTTGAAGACATAGGCCCCGACGCAGGTCTGCGGCGCGTACACGTCGAGGGGGTTGCGCGAATGATGCGAGAGCGTGAGCAGGTCGACGGCCGTCTGCCCCGTGAGCAACTCGATGCCCGGTTCGCGGCCGACCTCCGCCAGCATCGCGGTTTCGATCGATCGCCCGGTGGCATCGGCGTGATGCACGATGCGCGCGGTCGAATGCGCGGCTTCCGCCGTCAGGTCGAGCTCGTCCGAGCCGTCGTCGGCATGGTCGAACTCGACGCAGGCATCGCGGATGAGCACCTCGTCGACGAGCCTCGGGCCCTCGCGCGCGAGCAGGTCGGCCGCCGCCGGGTCGGACAGCCCGTCGCCGGCGGCGATGATGTCGGCCACCAGCCGGGCCGGCGAGTCCACCTTGCCGCGATAGATGATGCCGCCCTGCGCGTAGAGCGTGTTGCTCTCCTCGGGCCGCGCCTGCTTGGTGAGCATCAGCACCCGGGCCCCTCCGCGCGCGGCCGAAAGGGCCGCCGCGCAGCCGGCCAGGCCGCTGCCGATCACGAGGACATCGGTGTCTCTGCTGGTCATGGCTCACTCGCTCCGTCGGGCGCCGCGATGTCGAGGGCGATGTCGACGGCCGGCGCCGAGTGCGTCAGGGCGCCGACCGACATCGTGTCGGCGCCCGCCTCGGCATAGGCGCGGATGGAGTCGAGCGTGATGCCGCCCGACGCCTCGATCCAGCAGTCGCGCCCGCGCGGATGGGCGCGGACGAGCCTGACGGCCGCGGCGACCTGGACCGGCGTCATGTTGTCGAGCAGCACCGCCTCGACGCCCAGCTCCAGCACCAGCGGCAGGTCCGCCAGCGCGTCGACCTCGATCTGCACGGGCATCGCGGCGCCGTTCGCCTGCCGCGCGGCCATCACCGCCGCCACGGCCCCTCCGGCGATGGCCCGGTGGTTGTCCTTGATGAGTATGGCGTCGTAAAGACCCATGCGGTGATTGCGCCCGCCGCCGACGTGCACGGCGTACTTCTCGAAGGCGCGCAGGCCCGGCGTGGTCTTCCGCGTGTCCGACACGCAGGCGCCCGTGCCGGCAATCGCGTCGGCGTAGGCGCGCGTCAGCGTCGCGATGCCCGACAGGCGCTGCACCAGATTCAGCGCCACGCGCTCCCCCGACAGGATGGGACCGGCAGGGCCCTCGATGAGGGCCAGCACGGCTCCCGCCGCCACACCATCGCCGTCGGACGCGCGGTCGGTGAAGACGACCTCCGGATCGATGGCCAGGAACACGCGCTTCGCGAGCGGCAGCCCGGCCACGACGCACGGCTGCCGCGCAACCATGGCCGCCCGCGCGCGCGCCGTCTTCGGCACGACGCGATCGCTCGTGACGTCGCCGCGTCCGACGTCCTCGGCGAGGAACCGGCGGATCTCGCGCTCGACGTGCGCCGCGTCGAGCCGCGACCCGCGGCGCACGTCGAACGGGTCCTGGGCCATGGCGGGTCTCTTTGCGCTAGCGGCTCAACGCGAGCATGCGATCGAGCGGCACCTTCGCCCGCACACGCAGCGCTTCGGGAAGCGTCACGACGGGCTGCCGGTCCCGCATGCAGAGATAGACCTTTTCCAGCGTGTTCAGCCGCATGTAGGGGCACTCGTTGCACGCGCAGCCGTTGTCGGGCGGCGCCGGAATGAACGTCTTGCCGGGGCTGGCTTTCTTCATCTGGTGCAGGATTCCCGACTCGGTGGCGACGATGAAGCTCGGCGCGGGATTCCCTCTCGTGAAGTTCAGCAGGGCCGTTGTCGAACCGATGTAGTCGGCCAGCTTCAGGACGCGCTCTTCGCACTCGGGGTGCGCGACCACGAGCGCGTCGGGGTGCTCGACCTTCAGCCGGATGATCTGCCGCTCGGAGAAGATCACGTGCACCGAGCACGACCCCGGCCAGAGCACCATGTCGCGGCCGGTCTGCTTGATGATGTACCGGCCGAGCTGCTGATCGGGCGCGAAGATGATCGGCGTGCCAGCCGGCACGCTGGAGACGATGCGCTCGGCGTTGCTGGAGGTGCAGATGATGTCGGAGAGCGCCTTTACGGCCGCGCTGCAGTTGATGTAGCTGATCACCGTGTGGCCCGGGTGCGCCCGGATGAACCGCTCGAACGCGGGAGCGGGGCAGCTGTCCGACAGCGAGCAGCCGGCCGCGAGATCCGGCAGCAGGACCAGACGGCCCGGATTGAGAATGGCCGCCGTTTCGGCCATGAAGTGCACGCCGCAGAAGACGATGACGTCGGCCGTCGTCTTTTCGGCCGCCTGGGCGAGGGCGAGGCTGTCGCCGATGACGTCCGCGATGTCCTGGATGTCCGGCTCCTGGTAGTAGTGCGCCAGGATCACCGCGTTCAGTTGCTGTTTCAGCCGCGCGATTTCGGCAAACAGGTCGAGCGCCGGGCTGACGGAGACGGTCGCCATGGATGCGATCGTACGACAAGTTCCCGAAAACGGTGACACTTTCCATTTTCGCCGCTCGGCGAAAATGGAAAGTGTCACCGTTTCTCGTCAGCTGACCAGGGTCAGCGCGCCCGGCATCACCTCGACCTCGAACCGCGTGCCGCGGCAGACGAGGTCGCCGTCGGCGGAGAACGGCACCTCGCGGGCGCAGCCGATGACGGCGCGCGGGGTGCGGTAAAGAGAAAGCGTGCCGCGGGGAACCGGTCGGCCGCGGGTGAAGCAGAAGAAGGCCCACAGGAGCTTCAGCCTCGGCATGCGCGCCACGACGGCGATGTCGAGGAGGCCGTCCGACGCGTCGGCGTCGATGGGCAGGACCAGGCCGCCGCCAAGGACTCCGGTGTTGGCCAGGAAGATCGCGAACACGGGGCCGGCCGCGTGCAGCCGCTCGCCAGACCCGCCCCTGACGCTGGCCTCTTCCGAGATCCGGCGCGGCGCCAGCAGGTGCGCCAGGCCGGCGAGGCGGTACGACCAGTCGCCGAAGAGCCGCACCGCACCGCGCATGCGGGAACCGGGCCTGGTCAGCCGGGCTACCGTCAGGGCGCTCGCGGACCCGACCCCAATCAGGCCCACGGTGCAGTAGACCCGGCCGTTGACGCGTACAAGGTCGAGGCGGCGTGTGCGGCCATCCAGGATCCGGCGCGTGGCCCCGTCCGGCAACAGGGGAATGCCGCACCCCCGCGCGAAGTCGTTGCCGGTACCCATCGGGACCACACCAAGCGGCGTCGGCGCTCCATCCAGGCCGCACACGGCCCGATGGATGGTGCCGTCGCCTCCGGCCACCACGATCGCGTCGTGCGCCATCGACGAGGCCCGCACCGTTCTTTCCACTTCCTCCGCCGACGGCGGCTCGACGAGATCGACCCGGTAGCGCGAAGCGAGCCCGCGGGATACGGCGTCGATCGTCGCACGGTCATGCCCCTGCCGGGAGGCAGGGTTCACGACGAGGGCGACGCGGGCGCCGGCCTGGATCACACGGGCGGCTGGCGGCGCCCCGCTCATCCTCCGGCCTCGAGTCCGATGGCGCCCGGGAGGGCCTGCGCCTGCCCCCAGATGGAGTCCGCGGCTGCCGTCTCCACCGGGATGGGCCATCCGGCCGTGCAGCAGGCTCCGGATCGGCGGCATGCGAAGCCCGCATGGAAGTTGAGGGCGAGAACTGGCACGGCAACATTATGGGGTCAGGTCCCAGAATCCAGCACAGTGCTGGATTCTGGGACCTGGCCCCATTGACGGCGGCGGCCAAGCGAGGAAGAATGGCCCCGTCCCTGCGGAGGTAGCCTATGATCGGACGCACTCGTTCCCTTCTTCTTGCGCTTCTCGTTCTCCCCACTGTCATCGCGCTGGGATGCGGCGGCCAACCCCCCGCGGAGCAGGCCAAGCCGGCCGAACCGGCGGTGACGGCGGCGGACGTGGCCCGGCACATGCACGAGCACCTGGCCCGTGTGACCACCATGCAGGAGGCCGTGATCCGCGGCGACATCGAGGCGGCCGTCGAACCCGCGCGGTGGATTGCCGATCATCAGCCGACGGCGGGGTTGCCGGCCGGTCAGGAAGCCGTACTGGCGGACATGAAGAAACAGGCGGCTGTCGTCGCCGACACCAACGACGCGAAGCACGCGGCCACGGCCACGGCCATGGTGGTCTCCTACTGCGGCACCTGCCATGCGGCCGCCAAGGCCACTGTGGCCATCCAGGAGCCTGCGAAACCGCTGTCGGACAATCCGCTGGCCGCCCACATGATGGAGCACCAGTGGGCGACGGACCTGCTCTACCAGGGCCTCGTGATGCCGTCCGAAGAGCGGTGGCAGAAGGGCCTGGCCGCGATGGAAGGCACGCCGCTCACCGAGAAGGACCTGCCGAAGGATGCGGCCCTGACGAAGGAGATTGTCGCGCTCGGGGCGAAGGTCCATGCCCTGGCCGCGCAGGCCAAGACGGCGACCGACCTCGGCACGAAGGTGGCCTTCTACGGCGAGTACATCGGCGGGTGCGCCGGCTGCCACGGCCTCCACGGCAAGGTGTGGGGGCCCGGGCTCCCGAAGACTCAGTGACTGTCGCGCCCTGGCCGGTCCTGGCGCTCTCCGGGACCGGCAGGGCGTGTGCGCAGCCCGAGCAGGACGTACTCCCGGTCCTTCACCCTGAGGCGGCCGCCGTCGCGCACGAGCGCCGACGCACGCGCCGCCCGCCTGACAACCTCATAGCCAGGTAGGCGGCCAGCCTCTTCCGCCGGGGCCAGTATGTACGGCGTGCGATCCCCTGGCGGGGCCAGCCGGCCGCCGGCGATCGCAAGCGCCCACGTCGCTTCCCGATCTCCTGCGGCATGCACCGCCAGCTCGCCTCGGAGGTGCTGGTCCCAGTATCCCGCCAGCTCGTGCAGGGGGCGACCGAGAAGGTACGAATAGGCCCAGATTCCGGCGATCTGCGCGACGGTGGCCACCGCCGCGAGCAGCCGCGCACGACGCATCAGGCCGGCCTCGCGGATCACGTGCGCCATGATCACGGAGAGCACCGGAAGAACGGGCAGCAAGTACCGGTCGCGGTCGTGGGCAAAGAGCAAGACCGGCACCGCGAGGCCGATCCCGGCGTACCACGCCAGCGGCCGAACCCGTGATGCCCGCGCGGCCGCGGTGCCGTTCTTCCACCATGCCCACGCGGTCAGGCCGGCCGCGGGGAAATGGTACGCGGCGAGGGCCCCGAGGTAGTAGACAAGATGCCGGAAAGGTCCCACGACGCCCGGCCCGAGGTTCTCCGAAGCCTCCCGCGTGAATTGGGACTGCAATTCGTCGGGATGGGCCAGAAACAGGTAGACGTACCAGGGCGAGGCGACGAGCAGGAACGCAACCAGGTGCCGCGGGGCCGACATCCTGCGCAACCAGGGCCCCGCATCGGCCGGCTTTGCGAGAAGCACCCAGATCGTGACGGCTGTTAGCGGCAGCAGCGCCATCGGGCCCTTGGCCAGAAACCCCGCTCCCATCGAGAGGTACGCCAGCGTCAGGTCGCGCCGCTCGCCGGCGGGCTCGCTCCGCGCCCGGCACAGGAAGTACAGGGCGGCTGTCGAGAAGAGCGCCAGCGGCAGGTCCGTCATCGACACCCGGCTGAACAGCAGGAACAGCAACGACGACGAGAGAAGGACGACGGAGAGGCTCGCGGCGTCGCGGTCGTGGCCGAGCATGCGCGCCAACCTGTAGACCATCGCGAGCAGCGCCGCGGCGACGAGCAGGAACGGGACCCGGCCGCCCCACAGGCTGATGCCGAGGGCCGTGTATCCGAGGGCGGTCAGCCAGTAGGCGAGAATCGGCTTCTGCAACCGGACCTCGCCCTCGTGCCTGGGCACCAGGAGATCGCCGGCTTGCAGCATGCCGATCGCCGACTTGATGTAGTAGGTCTCGTCACCCTGGTACGGGTGGGTGTTGTCGAGGGTGAAGCCGAGGAGCGCGCACACCAGCACCACCCACGCCGTGGCCCATGCCGGCGGAGGCCGGAGCGCCCTATCGGCGCCTGCCGAGGCGTCGACGGCGTGATAGCACAGGATCGGAATGCTTCGGCGCATGATGATCGGTGGCATCCTACCTCGAACCCGTCGCGGCCGGCCCGTGGCGGTGGTCCCCTCCCGGCCTGCCGGCGCTGGCCTGAGGGCATGGGTGGCGGCTATGATCGGCCGACCCTGGAGAGGAGCCCGTGAAAGGCCCGCTGAAATTCGCTGCCGTCGTCGCGGTCGTCGTGTCGGCGAGTCTGATCCTCGCACCGCTTCTGCACGATCTCGTCCCGTACCCTTTCCCGCGCACCTTCAAGCGACTGCTCATGATCGGCGCAATCCTCGCGGGCCTCGCCTTCGTGAGGATTCGCAAGGACACGGTCGTGCGGCTCGGGCTGAACTGGACGCCGGACGCCCCGCGTTTCTTGCGGACGGGGTTGCTGACGGGCCTGACGACGCTCGCCCTGTTCGCGGCCGTCGCCGTGGTCACGGGACACGCGGAGGCGGCGATCCGCGAACGCACGGGGCTTCAGTGGTTGCAGCGGATCGGCGGCGGCCTGCTCACCGGGATCCTGATTGGGTTCCTCGAGGAAGTCCTGTTCCGCGGGTTCGTGTTCACCTACGTCCGCGACAGGATACTTCGGAGCCGCGTTTTCCCAGCGATGGTCGTGACAAGTCTCGTGTACGCGTCGCTGCACTTCCTCGACGTCCGGACGCCGGCCGTCAGCCCGGACCCCGGGATCGCGGACGGGGTGAGGCTCATCCTCGCGCCGTTCCGGTCCCTCGCGGACTGGCCGACGCTGTGGCCGGCGGCCGTCGGACTATTCCTGTTCGGGATGATCTTGAACGTGTGCGTGGTCAGGACAGGATCGCTCTATCCGTCGATCGGCTTGCACGCGGGTACGGTGACCTTCCTGCGCGTGTCGGGGCTCTTTCTGAAGTTCGGCGAGTCCGATACGCTCATCTGGGGCTCGAAGAGAGTCTACGACGGCGTGCTGGGCTGGGTGTTCCTGCTGATCATCGGCGCGCTGCTCGTCCTGTTCCTCAGACGATCCGGCTCCGCCCCGTGAAAGTCCTCATCCTCCAGTTCCGCCGCCTGGGCGACGTGCTGATGACGACGCCGCTGCTCCGGGAGATCAAGGCCGCGCTGCCGGGCGCCGTGATTCACGTCTGCGTCGAGGAAGCGAGCGCGCCGGCGGTGCGCGGCAACCCTTACGTCGACCGCCTCGTCGCGGCCGGGACCGGCGCGTCGCTGCGCCTGGCGCCCATCCTGCGCCGCGAGCGTTACGACGTCGTCATCGACGCCCTGGGGACCCCCGCGTCGGCGCGGCTGGCGTTGCTGACATCGGCGCCCGTCCGCATCGGCTTCGCCCGCCGCTGGCGGAGCGCGTGCTATACGCACCGGCTGCCCGAGCCGGGCGGGCCGCGCTACTCGGCGCTCGACAAGCTCGCGCTCATCGAACCGCTGGGCATCAGGTCGGACAATTGCCGCATCGAGATGTTCCCGACGGAGGCGGAGCGCCGCGAAGCCGACCTCGCCTGGTCGTCGCTCGGCGTGCCGGCCGGGCAACCAGTGGTGGCCTTCTCTCCCGTGTCGCGGCGGCGGCGGAAAGTCTGGCCCGCCGGGCGATTCGCCGAGGTGTGCGACCGCTGGGCCGACCGCGCCGGCCTACGCTACCTGCCGCTGTTCGGTCCGGGCGAGGAGCCGATGGTCGAGCAGGTGGCCGGGCAACTGCGCCGGCGCGGCGCCCTGCTCTATCCGTGGACCGGCGTCTCCTTTGGTGCGCTGCACCCGCTGATGCGCCGGTGCGTGTGCTATTTCGGCAACGACAACGGCGCCCGCCACGTCGCCGTCGCCGCCGGGATTCCAACGGCCGCCGTGTTCGGCCCCGCCAACCCGGCCTCGTGGACGCCCCCGGATTCGCCGCTGCACCGGCATGCGGGCGGCGGCGGGCCGATCGACGCGGTGTCTGTCGGCGAGGTCGACGCTCTGGTGGCCGGGCTCCTCGGTGCCTGCGGGCTCAGCGTGAGAGGTTGAGGCTGCGCAGCCCCGCCGAGAAGCGCTCGCCAAGCACGCCGGGAAGGCCGTGCTTGTCCACCGCCCGCCTCCAGCGCACGTCATACTGCTGGCGGAGCTCTTCGAGGGGCCTCGTGAACACGGTGGCGCGATCGAAGTCGAGCAGATAGAGCGCGCCGGCGGCGTCGACGAGCACGTTGCCCGGATGCAGGTCGACGTGCGCGAACCGGTGCTCAATCAGCAATCCCACCTGGCGCGTGAGATCCGCCATCAGAGCCGGGATTGAGGCTTCCTCCGCCGCCACGACCTCGAGCAGGCTCCGGCCCGGGATGAACCGCGTGGCCAGCCAGCCCCGGTAGAACAGTTCGCCCCGCGTGAAGCAGGCCACCGGCTCGGGCACATTCAGCCCCGCCGCCCGCGCCGTCCTGAGGCTGTGGAATTCCCGCTCCGGCCGCGCAGCCCGGAAGCGCAGGTAGTGGCGGCGCCGGATCACGCGCAGCATCCCGCCGCGCCGGTATTCCTTGATGTGCACCGACCCGACCGACGGGATCTCGTGGCGCCAGGTCGCCGCGCGGCCGCCGAGCACGCTGCCGTTCACCGCCGGGGCACGGCCGCGCGCCCGGGCCCGCAGCGCCGCAATGAGCGTGCGGCGCTCCTCGTCCTCCAGCGGGTAGGCAAAGTGGCAGATGAACCGGCCCATTCGCACGCGCTCGACCGGGCACGCGCCGCCGGCTCCTGCGCCGGGTATCAGGATGCCGGACGCCGGTGCGCCAATCAGCCGCTCATGCATGGTCCGTCGCCATCCAGTGCTCGAAGAGCCGCGCATAGGTCGGACACGCGTCGAGCAGGCTCTCGTGGCGGCCCGTCCCCACGACGGAGCCGCGATCGAGCACGACGATGCGGTCTGCCTGCCGGACCGTCGCGAGGTGATGGGCGATGATGAGCACCGTGCGGCCCCGCATCAGGTTCTGAAGCGCCCGGTGCACGATGGCCTCGGCCTCGCTGTCCAGTTGCGACGTCGCCTCGTCGAGCACCAGGATGGGCGCGTTCCTGACAAGCGCCCGCGCGATCGCGATGCGCTGGCGCTCGCCGCCCGAGAGCCGGACGCCGGACTCGCCGATGAGAGCCTCGTACTCGCCCGGCCTGGCTCTGACGACGTCCGCGGCGTACGCGGCCGACGCAGCCTGCTCCACCTCCGCCATGGTCGCCCCGGGATTCGCGTACGCGATGTTGTTCCGGATCGTGTCGTCGAAGAGCACCGTGTGCTGCGTCACGATGCCCACAAGCGACCGCAGGCTCTTGAGCGTCACGTCGCGCAGATCGTGGCCGTCGATGGTCACCTGCCCCTCGTCCGGGTCGAGGAAGCGCGGCACCAGGCTGGCAAGCGTCGTCTTGCCGGCGCCGGACGCTCCGACCAGCGCCACGACCTCTCCCTGCCGGATCTCGAACGACACCTGGTCGACGACGGTCCGTCCCTCGTAGGCCACCGTGACGCGGTCGAACACGATGCGGTCACCGAAGCCGTCGAGCGCCCGCGCCCCGGGGCGGTCGGCGACGTCCTTCGGCGCCGTCATCACGGCCATCACCCGGTGGCCGACGGCGATGAGCGGCTGCAGGGCCATGTTGGCCCCGTTCAGCTTCTTGAGGGGCTCGTAGAGCAGCCAGACGTTCGCCAGGAACTGGACCAGCAGCGCGACCGTCAAGGCCCCGGAGCGGACGCGGAGGCCGGCGTAGATCAGGAAGACGCACGTGGCGGCCACGGCGAGCGTTTCGATGAGCACCGAGGAGAGCGTCGAGAGGCGCTGGACCCGGAGACTGTCGGCGAGGTGGCGGTCCGTCGCCGCGCTGAATCGGGCGTGCTCGTAGTCCTCGGCGCCGAAGGCCTTCACGACGGGGTGACCGCGGAGTCCCTCCAGCATCGCCGCGGTGACGTCGGCCATCCGCACCTGGCTGCTTCGGCTCGCCCTCCGCACGCGCCGGCTGTAGCGGACGATGACGAACAGGAACGCGGGCGCCGTCAGCAGCACGAGCGTGGCCAGCGTGGAGTCGGTCGAGACAAGCAGCAGCGCCAGCAGCACGAGCGTGACCGATTGTTGCCCGACGTCGAACAGCTTCGACGAGAGCGCCGACTGCATCAGCGCCACGTCGCTCACGACGCGGCTCACCAGTTCGCCGCTCGGGTGCGCGGCGTGGAAGCGGGCATCCTGGTCGAGCAGGGAACGGTACAGGTCGTTCCGGATGTCGGTGGTGATGCCGAGGCCGATGCGCTGGAAGGCGTATCCGCCCCAGAAGTCGGCGGCGCCGCGAACCAGGTACACGGAGAGCAGCAGCAGCGGGGTGAAGAAGACCACGGTCCGGTCATCGACTCCCGCCCACGCCTTCGCGCGCCGGTACGACCGGTCGGCGAGCGCCTTGAGGCCCGCGGCGCTCGGCCCGCCGGGAATCGACGGCGCGGCGGCCGGGCCGCCGGCCCGGCTGGGCCCGGACTGCGCGAGCAGGACATCGGTCAGGACCGGCTCGATGAGCGACACTACGGCCGCGGATGCGGCGCCGTAAACCGGAATGGTCAGCACTGCCAGCACGGCCCACCACACGTACCGGCGGTAGTAGTGCGACAGGAACCGGAAAAAGCGCACGCGTTGTCCTTCTCGCAGCCGGCCGGCAGGCAGAGACCGGCGCCAGCATTATAGCCGCGGCCCGACACCCATCCGCAGGAGCCCGAGCGCCGTCGCCAGCGCTCCCGCCAGCGCATGCGCGAGAGCCAGCAGGAACAGGTTCCGGCTGCGGTCGCGCAGGAACAGCCATCCGGACACGACCCCGGCCACGCACGTGAGTGAAGCCAGCGGCGCGTCAGGCCAGTGCATGGACCCGAACGCGACGCCGGTCAGCCCCGCCGCGATAAAGGGCCCCGGCAGGCCGCCCCACCCGGCCGGCGGGACGGCCTTACGGATCCGTGTGTTGAAATACGCCAGCAGCACCCACTGCTGAAGCAAAGCCCACGGCACGTACGCCGCGAGGCGCGGAATGAGCAGCCGGACCCGGATCCCGTCGCCGCTGCCCGCAGCCTGCAGCGCCGCGGCCGCCGCGATGCCGGCCAGCAGGAACCCGACCGGCCACGCCATGGCCCTGGCCGCGCTGCCGAGGTTCGTCCAGCGGATGAGCAGCCCCGCGATCGCCAGGCCGAAGACGGCCGCCGCAACGGCTGTCCCGGCTGCGCTCCACGGCGGCGCGGTCAGCTCGGCGTAGAGGGCCGGCCACGTCAGCCTGACGCCCAGGCGGACGAGCAGCGAATCCCAGCCGGCGCCGGCAACGACGGCCGGGACCGCCAGCACGATCACGACCGCGCCGAGCCGGCGCGCGGTGTCATATCGATTCCAGGCGCCCCGCAATTCGCTCGGCTCAGGAAGCCCGCGGCCGTGCCGGCCGTCGCGATGCAGCCACGGCGCGACCAGAATGGCATAGATGCCCACAATCACCGCGGCAGCGAGCGCGATGCCCCGCGCCAGGGGGTCGTCGCCAGGCCGGGGCGGCGACCCGATGCCCGATTGCAGGACGACCTGCAACAGCAGGAAGACCGCCAAGGCCTCGGCCGCGTTGGCTCCCCGCGAGAGCCGCTCGTTTTCGAATTCCCCGCCGGATGTCTCAATCAGGCGTCGATCGCGCCGCGCAGCAGGGGGGGAGGCCGTCACCGGGCCCGCTTCTGGTTTCGGGGCGTGTAGTCCCGCAGGAACTCCGACTTCGAGTTGCCCGGTCCGAAGCTGCCGAATCCCGAGAAGACGACGGCCTCGGCGATGGCGCGCCATGCCGGCCAGCCCTGGTACTCCATCCGGTAGATGGCGGCGAACACGCCGGTCCTGCCCACGCCGTGGGTGCAGTGCAGAAGGACCGGCTCTCCTGGCGTCGCGTCCATCAGGCCGAGGAACTTCTCGACCGTGTCGGGAGCGGGAACCTGGCCCGTTCCCAGGCTGACGTGCCGGATGCCGGCGCGCGCGAGCGCCTCGGCCTCGGCTCGCGTGTCACCAGACTCTTTGCGGAGATCGACGACGGTCGAGATGCCGTGACGCCGGCAGAACGCGACGAGCGCGTCTGCCGGCATGGCGGCGGCACGGTAGAGCCTGCCCTGAACGACCGTGCCTGTCCGGCCCGTCAGCACCCAGTACTGTGAATACGCGAGGGCCGTCAGCACGAGGGCCGCCGCGATCGTGAGGATCGCCCGTCGCCGCGTCACGCCTTGAGCCTCGCGTGGGTCCACAGCCACTGCTCCGGGTAGCGGCGGACCCACCGCTCGAGAATGGCCGTGCAGTCAGCCATAATCCGCTCGCTGTCCGCGCGCAGGTCGCCGGTCCGGACAACGCCCACCTCCGGTTCGATGACCACGCGCCACGTTCCGTCGGGGTCGAGGAACCCGAAGCCTGGCACAATCGGCGCGCCCGTGCGCAGCGCGAGCAGCGCGAGCGCGTCTGCGGCGAACGCCTGGCGGCCGAAGAACGGCACCGCCAGGCCCGAGCGTTCGGGCCGCTGGTCGATCAGGATCGTGACGAAGCCTCCCTGCCGCAGGCACGTGAGGGCCGCCATCACGCCGCCTCGCTTGGGAAGCACGCGCCCTCCGGTCCGCACGCGCAACCGGGCCAGGCGCTCCTCGAGCAGGGGGTTGTCGAGCGGGCGTGCGACTGCCGACGAGGCCATCCCATGGTGCGCGGCCACCAGCCTGAGCAGTTCCCAATTGCCGAAATGGCCCGAAAACCCGATGAGCCCTCGCCCCCGCTGCAGGGCGGCACTCAGGTGATCGAGGCCCTCGGCGCGGATGCGGCCGGCAGCCTCGTCCGCGCCGGCGCGCTGAAAGGCGGCCGTCTCGACGATCATGCGCATGAAGTGCCGCATCGAATGGCGCGCCAGACGCCGCACGTCCGGCCCTGCCAGCGCGCCGCCGTAGGCCAGCCTGATGCTGCGCTCGGCTGCCCGGCGGTGCCGCGCATCGATGGCCCAGAACGCGTGGCCGAGCGTCGATCCGATGGCCAGACGTCCCCGCGGCGACGCGGCGCCGAGGGCCGCCGAGGACACGGAGAAGGCCGCCGCCTCCGCCCGCCATCGGAGGCGCCGCAGCACGCCGGTCGAGGCCGCCCGGCCTCTAGCGCCCATCGCCCCTCCGCTTTGCGCCCGCTGCGGCCACGCCGAACGTCGGCACGGCCCATCGTCGGTGCGTCCACAGCCACTGGTCGGGATAGCGGCGAACCCAACGCTCCACGATGGCCGTGCAGTCAGCCGTGATCCGGTACGCGTCCGCCTCCGCGTCACCGGTCCGCTCAACGGGCACCTCGGGTTCGAGCACCATGCGCCACGACCCATCCGCCTCCCGCACCGTGAAACCCGGGATGACCACGGCGCTCGAGGCGAGCGCCAGCCGCGCGAGAGCGTCGGTCGTATACGCGTCGTGTCCGAAGAACGGCACCACCATCCCCCCGCGCTTCGGCCGCTGGTCGATCAGGATGCAGAGATACCCGCCCGTCCTGAGCCGCGTCAGGGCCTCGCGAGATGCCCGGCGCTTGTCGATGACGGCGTTGCCCGTCATCGTTCTGAGCCGGGTCAGCCGCGCCTCGAGATACGGGTTGTCGAGCGGGCGAACGATGCCGGCGACGGGGATGCCGAGGCGTCCGAACATGAGAAACATCAGTTCCCAGTTGCCAAGGTGCCCCGTGAACCCGATGACGCCGCGGCCCCGCGCGTGCGCCGCGCGCAGGTGCTCGAGTCCCTCGACGCGGACGCGTGCATCCGCCTCGCGCGCCAGGCAGCGCTCGGCGGCCAACGTCTCGATGGCCAGCCTTGCGAGGTGCCGCATCGAACCGAGCGCGATCCGGCGGGCTTCCCGGGGCGCCAGCGCGTCGCCATACGCCAGGCGCACGTTGTCGCGCGCGACCCGGCGATGCCGGGCGTCGACGGCCCACTGAAAGGTGCCGAGCGCGGACGCTACGGCGCTCCGGATGACGGCCGGCGAGGCCCGGGCGACGAGCGACAGCGCGCCGACTGCCGCCGCTTCGGCCCGGTATCTGGCCCTGAGGCCGAAACCGCCGGCCCGCTTATCGGCGGCCTGAGTCGGCATGAGCCTGCGGCCGGTAGGGATTCGCGTCGCCGTCCGGGCGGACGCGGAAGCGCTTGTAGCTCCAGAGGTACTGGTCGGGGCGGCGCCGGACGAGGCGCTCGATGTCCTGGTTCAGCGCGGCCGCCGCCGCCGCGGGATCGGGGTCGCAGATCGCCGGTGATGCCGGGCTGAAGTGCAGCCGGTACCCTGCGCCGCGCGGAAGCCGTTCGGCGAAGGCCACCATCACGGGCGCCCCGGTCCGCCGGGCCAGACGCGACACGAGCGTCGTCGTGTTGGCGAGGACGCCGAAGAACGGCGCGAACACGCCCGCGCCCCGCCGCGGATCCTGGTCGGGCATGATGCCGACCAGGCGGCCTTCGGCGAGCTCCCGGACGAGTGTCCGGATCCCGGCGGCGTTCGCCGGCACCAGCCTGGCGCCGAACCGGGACCGCCCGCGCGCGATGAACCGATCGAGCGCCGTGACGGTTCGCCGCTTGTAGAGCGCGGTGAACGGATGGGCGGCCGAGCAGTACAGCGCGCCCAGCTCCCAGGCCCCGAGGTGCGGGGCCGCCAGGATCACGCCCCGGCGCTCATCGAGCGCGGCCCTCAGGTGTTCCTCTCCGCTGATGTCGCGGATGAGTCCGAGGACGCGCTCGCGCCGCCAGGTCCACAGCGCGCCCAGCTCGCACAGCGTCCGGCCGCTCTCGGCCAGGCTGCGGCGAAGGAGCGCCCGACGCTCCCGAGGGCTGAGTTCGGGGAAGCAGAGGCCCAACGTCACGGCCGCGAAGCGCGCGGGCTTGATCGGCAACGACGCCGCCATGGCTCCGAGCATCCCGCCAACCTGGTGGATGAGCGGCAGCGGCAGCAGCGAGACAGCGCGCAAAGCGACCGCGCCGGACCAGCCCGCGATGGGCCGCCTGCGGGGAACCTGCTCCCGTCCGGTTCGCGCGGGACGGAACAGGCTGTGCCCCTCAGCCGATCTCGCGCTCACCGTCATGGCCTCGATCATAATCGCGGGTTCCGGGAACGGCAACGGCGCGCGGCGGCAGGCCGGCCTTCAACCCGGCACTGGCGCGACGAGCTCGCCGACGGCGGCAACCACCCTGGCCGGCTCAATGTCCTCGATGCACGCGGGCGTGCCCAGGCGACACTCGTTGCTGAGGCAGCACCGGCAGCTCGCGTCGTCCGCCCTGACGACCCGGAGCGTTGCCGCGTTCCAGGGCGCCGTCACGCGGTCGTCGCCGGCTCCGAAGAGCGCCACCGTGGGTGTGCCAACGGCGTTGGCCAGATGGGCCGGGCCGGAATCCACCGACACGAAGGCCTGCAGGCGAGCCATGAGCGACGCCAGCTGCGGAAGGCTGGTGCGCCCGGAGATGTCGGCGCACCGCTCCCGCCGCCGCATGGCCGCCAGAAGCGCGGCACTGCGCTCGGCCTGCGCGGCCGTGCCCACCAGCACCACGGTGCAGTCGAATGCGTCGACCAGCGCGTCGGCGATCGTCGCTCCCCTCTCCGGCGACAGGCGGCGCGACGCGGCTTCGGAATGGATGTTCAGGCCGATCATGGGTCCGTGCCCATCAGGGAGCCCGGAAGGCGCGCAAGCCGGGTCGGCAGCGATCCCGACCTCGATCCCGAGTGCGGCATCTGGCAGCCGTTCGTGCAGCAGGTGCGCGTAGGCCACGGCACGGTGCGCGCCCGTCGTTCGCGCGTACGCGCGCGTCAACGCCCACGACCGCCACTGGCCGCGGTAGCCAATCCGCTCGCGGCTGTTCGTGAAGAAGCCCATCCACGCGGACGAGAACGACCGGGGAAGGCAATAGAACCTGTCGAACCCGCCGCCCGAGGCGACGCGTTTCGCGAAGCGCCGCGCGCCGGCGAGCGAGGCGGCTTCGTCGCGGCCGAAGCTGTGGGCCGCGTCGACCTGCGGCAGCAGGCGCACCGCGTCCTCGAGTTCCCGCCGGAGGATCACCTCGACACGCGCCTCCGGCCAGGCCACTCGCAGCTTGTTGAGAAACCCCACGGCCATGACGGCGTCGCCCAGCCAGTTGGGCAGGCGGACCAGAATCTTCATGGTGGCGCACACACGAACAGGCCTACGGCCGGCCGGCCAGCCGCTTCTCGTAGATGAACGCGTACTTGGCAAAGACCTTCACGAGCGTCGCGAAGGCAATCACCCATCCGCGCCACCCGTCGCGCCAGGCCTGTCTGAGAATCAGCGACTTGAAGAACGCCAGCCACGGCGACACCGCCAGGTGGTACCAGCGCACGGGGCGGCCTTCTGCCGCGCGGCTCTCCGCTGCGATTCGCGCGTACCGGATGAGGCGCCGGAAATGGTCGTCCAGGTCCGCATACGAGTAGTGATGAAGGTGGCCGTCGAGGCGTCCGACAGCTCCCGCGGTTTCCAGCCGGTCGTGGGGGTCCGATCCGCGCCACTCGGCACACCCGGAGCGCACGAGGCGGAGGCGCCACTCCGGGTACCAGGCATGGCGAATCCAGGCGCCCAGGTAGTAGTTGAGCCGGTTGACCTTGTAGCCGTCCAGCGCCGGCCCGCCGGCCTCGAACAGGGCCCGAATCGCGTCGGCGAGCTCGGCCGACACCTCTTCGTCGGCGTCCACCGACAGCGCCCACGGCTGGGAGGCGAGGCCGAGCGCCGCGTTCTTCTGCCGCACGTGGCCGAGCCAGGGCTGACGCTCGACGCGTGCGCCGGCCGAGGCGGCGATTTCCCGCGTCCGGTCCGAACTGCCCGAATCGACGACGAGGAACTCCGCGGCGAGACCGCGCAGACTCGAGAGACACCTGGGAAGGTTGGCCTCCTCGTTCAGGGTGATAATCACCGCTGAGAGCGGCAGGGGGCCCGTCACGTCCGGTTCGGCTGCCATCCGGCCGCGCCTCCCGACGCGATCTCGCTCACCCTCAGGGTGCCTGCCACCGCGCCCGATCATAGCCGTGGGTCCTCCGCACGACAACGGAACCCGGGAGCGCCGTATCGACGTTCGCCGGCAGACGCCGATGCTATCATTCGCGTGCCCCGGCCGGACGTGACGAACCGCCAGGGAGGATTGACCCAATGCCACGACCCCGCCATGTCGCGCATCTCCACACGGGGCTGGACTGGGGGGGCGGCGAGCAGCAGGTGGCGCAGTTGGTGCGTGCGCTGAAAGCATCCGGCATCGGCGCGACGCTGTGGTCGAGGCGCGACGGCCTTCTGCTGTCCCATGCCAACGATCGGCAACTGCCGGCCCGGGCACTGCCGGGGCCCTGGCGTCTGCCGTTCGGCCACATCCCGCTGTGCCGCCAGCTCGCCCGCGACGGCGTGGACCTCCTGCACTGTCACGATTCGCACGCCCTCGCGCTCGGCATCCGCGTCCGGACGTGTCTGGGCGTGCCGCTCGTCCTGGCGCGCCGCATCGCGTCCCCGCTGCGCACCAACGCGCTGTCACGCATCAAGTACTCGCCGCGCCGCGTCGACGCCGTGGTGGCGGTGTCCGAAACCGTTCGCGACGTGTTCTGCCGCGGCGGATTTCCTCCGGAGCGGGTGTTTGTCGTCCCCAGCGGTTTGGACCTGACGGCCCTGGATGCACTCGTGCGGGACGAGTCGTTCCGCAAGCCGTTCGGCACCGGGCGCGTCATCGCGGGAATCGGGAAGCTCGCACCGAAGAAGAACTGGCAGATGCTGATCAGGACGGCGGCCCTGGTGGACGCCGCCGGCATCGACGCCCACTGGCTGCTGGTTGGTGACGGGCCCGACCGCCCGGTTCTCGAGACGCTCGCCCGTGACCTCCGCGTGGCTTCGAGGGTGCACTTCCTGGGCTTCAGGCCGGATGCCGCGGGAATCCTGAAGAACTGCGACCTGCTGTTCTTTCCGTCGCTTCGCGAGGGCGCCCCGGGCGCCGTCCGCGAGGCGACGGTCCTGGGCATTCCCGTCGTTGCCGTCGATGCGGCGGGTACGGTCGAGTCACTCGGCGGGCACGGCTGGCTGGTGCCGCCCGGCGATGTCGCCGGCGCCGCACGCGCGGTGGCTGAGGCCCTGACGGACGCGGGCAGGCGCGAGGCGGTGTGCCGGGCTGCCCGGCGGTCGGCGCGGGAGCGCTTCGCGTTCGATCGGACGCTTGCCGGCACGCTCGACGTGTATGGCTCGGTCCTCACCGCTGGGCGTCCGGGCGCCGACGGGGAGGCGTGAGAGCGAGCTACAGCAGGAGCCGGATGGCCGCTGCGAAGTGGCGAAGCCCCCGTCCGCCGCCGGGCTGCCGGCGAAGCCGGAAGGGGTCAGGACGCAGACCGTTGGCGCCGCCATCGGCGGTGACGGCGCAGTGGAATCCGGCGCATCTGACGGCATCGATCGTCGCGTCCGTGAACGAGCCGTACGGATAGGCGAACGACTGCGGCGCCGCGCCGAGCATCCGCGCAATCGAATCTCGCCCGCGGCACACGATCTCTCGCTGCTCCTCCGGCGGGCGCCGCGCCAGGTGCACGTGCTCGTGGCCGTGACTGCCGACCTCCCAGCCCCGGTCCACGAGGCTGCGCAGGTCGTCCCAGCCCATCAGGTCCGCAGGGAGCCTGTCGCCTGACTCGTCCCACTGCAGTTGCGTCCGCCCGACGTCCGACGAGACAACGAAGACCGTTGCCGGAATGCCCAGTTGGCCGAGGACCGCGGCCCCGGCCTCCGCGTTGTCGCGATACCCGTCGTCGAACGTCACGACGGCGCGCCTGCCGTGCGCCCCGATCGCCTCATGCAGGGTGGAGAACCGATAGCCGGCCAGGCGAAGCAGCCGCACCTGGAAGGCCAGCAGGGCCGGCGTCGTGAACATCCGCTTGTAGCGGGCGGCCCGCGGCGGCCAGCCGACGCGATGATGCTGCACGAGGACGAGGCGGTCGCGATCCATGGCGGGCCGGCTCACACCCGCAGCCCGAGCCAGTTGCGCAGCACTCGCTTCAACCGCCGCCAGCGCACGATGACCATGTTGTGCCGCTCGGCCAGGATGTAGAGCGGGTCGGATGCCGAGAAACCCGGATACTGCGTCCGCGCGCCGGGGCAGCACTTGTCGAGGAGCACCACGTCGTAGCGCCTCGCGTAACCGAATCGCCACGGCCTGGCCCTGACACAATCGATGACACGTGCCCGGCCGCCCTCCTTGAGGAAGTTCCGGGCATGGGGGTCCCGGTGCACCCATCCGCGCTGGTGCAGTTCGTGGAGAGTCTGCGCAACGAGTGCCGCGTCGGCGCACGAGCAGGGCTCGCCTTCGAGATAGCGATAGGCGTGCCAGGACGCCACGATGAATCCTCCGCGGGCCCGCTCCAGGGCAAGTACCGGTTCGGGCACCGGAACGCCCGCCTCGCGGAGGCGGCTCATGTTGCGGAAGGCCCGGGACCCCTCGCCGCCCCTGAGGACACTGAACAGCCTGGTCCAGAGCCGCCGCTCCTGGATCTTCGAGCGCTTGACGACCAGCGTGGCCCCGCCGCACTGGATGAACGACACCGAACCCCTGTCGTTCTCGTGGACAAGACGCCCTGGACCCCGCAGGAGATCGAGCACGCGGTCGGCATCGCCGAGCGTGGCTTCCCAGTCTGGCGCGACAGTCAGGATCCAGTTGGCGTGGGTCACCGGTATCTCCGGCAGGCAGCGGCCGCTCATGTTACCGTACGCGCAAGGCCGGCCGGACTCGTCGTGGCCGGCGCCCGGAGAACGCGTTGATGTCCATGGCCGGCAGCAGCAGGAGCCGCGCCCGCCGCCTCGCGTGGGCAGCCGCGGCCGCGGCAGCCCTCTCGCTTGCCGCGTGGTTGATCCAGGCGGCGTCGATTGCCTACCCCCGGCACCGCCTGGCGTTCACACCGGACCCGGGGACGTGGCGCGGCGTCTACCACGTGCACACGCAGGCCTCGGACGGACGGGGGACCATCGAGGACGTGGTGGCCGCCGCGCGGGCGAGCAAAGCGGCGTGGGTCCTGATCGCCGACCACAACGTGTTGCAGGAGCCCCGCTTCCGAATCGTCGACGGCGTGCTGCTCGTCTTCTCGCCCGAGGTCTCCACGGGGTTCGGCCACGCGACGGCGCTCGGTGTCAGCCGCGCGCTCACTCGTCCTGAACGCCGGGCGCCGGAGGCGCCGGCGACGATCCGCGCCCTCGGAGGGTTCCCGGTGGCGGCCCACCCGCTCGGCCGGAAGCGGCCATACGCCCGTCTGGACGATCCCGATCTGGCGGGACTCGAAATCCTGTCGGCCGATCAGGAGTTCCGCGACGCGCTCGTGTCACCATCGCGGCTCCTGCCCGCGGCGCTCGCCTACCTGGTCAACCCGCAGCACGCGGTGATGCAGTTGCTGCAAAGGCCTGACCGCACGCTGTCGAAATGGGACGCCCTTCTCGCCGCGAGGCCCCTGGCCGGCTTCTGCGCCGTGGATGCGCACGGCCGGCCGTCCTACGCGGTGATGATGGCGAGCCTCCAGATGCACGCCGTGGTCGGCCAGCCGCCAACCGGCGATGCCGCCGCGGACGGCGAGGCGCTGGTCGGCGCGCTGGCGCGGGGCCGGGCCTTCTGCGGCATCGAGACGATCGGCGCCGCCGGCGGATTCCGGTTCGGCGCGGCCTCCGGCGCCGGCGCGGCCGGGATGGGTGATGAAATTCGCCTGGACGAGCGCCCGGTCCTGCACGTAGCGCTCGACTACGACGAATCGCCCCCCGGCCTGCGGGCCGTCATGCTCTGCAACGGCGCAGAGGTGGACCTGACCTCCGTCCACGCCCTGAAGGGGCGGCAGTACGAGTACCGCCCGGACCGGCCCGGAGCCTGCCGCGTCGAGGTGTCCATCGACGCCGGACGCGGGCGGATGCTGCCCTGGATCCTGTCGAATCCGATCTACGTCCGGTAGCCGCTTTGAGGTCCCGGGCGCCTCCCGGGCATCGTGTATACTGCCCTCCAGCGGCTCGCCGCGTCCCCGTCACGGTCTCCTCCTCTCGGAGCCTCTTCATGTCAGTGCATCCTCTGGCGATCGTGGGCAACGGGGCTACGCTCGGCGCCGATGTCGAGATTGGGGCGTTCGCGGACGTCGCCGGCGATGTGACGCTGGGCGATGGCGTCGTCGTGATGAGTCACGCGACCATTCTCGGCGGCGTCCGGCTGGGGGCGGGCTGCGTGGTCCACAAGGGCGCGGTCGTCGGCGGTGATCCCCAGAACCGGGCGTACCGAGGCGATGCGACGTTCCTGCACGTCGGTGCGCGCACGGTCTTCCGCGAGTTCACAACCGTGTCGCGCGGAACCAGGCCGGGCTCCTCGACCCGGATCGGCGACGACTGCATGCTCATGATGGGCTCGCATGTCGGCCACGATTGCCAGGTGGGGAACCGCGTGACCATCGCGAACCTCGTGCAGGTGGCCGGCCACTGCGAGATCCAGAACGGCGCCACGATTGGCGGCCTGTCGGTCCTGCACCAGTTCGTGCGAATCGGCCGGCTGGCGATGATCGGCGGCGACTCGGGCGTCAGGCAGGACGCTCCGCCGTTCATGCTGACAAGCGGTCCGCCGCCGGCCTTCGTCTACGCGCTGAACCGCGTCGGCCTTTCCCGCGCGGCGATCAGCCTGGAAGCGCGCCGCGAATTGAGACAGGCGTTCCAGCTCCTGTACCGCAGCGGCCTCAACACGACGCAGGCCGTCGCCCGAATCAGGGCCGAACTGCCGTGCCTGCCGGAGACGATCGAACTGCTCGATTTCATCGGACGTTCGCGCCGGGGCCTGTGTTCCGGCGTCCAGCGCCGGCGGTACGGTTCCGTACGGGCCTCCCGCGGTGCCTCCGCGCCAGACTGTGACGAGTGAACCGCCGGCCCTGACGCTCGCTGAAACGCCCGCCCTGCTCATCGTCCTGATGGGATCGCTCGGAGACATCGTGCGGGCGCTGCCGCTCGCATCGGTCGTGAAACACCATCGTCCCGGCGCCAGGCTGTCGTGGGTGGCGGACTGGCGGTGGCGTGAACTGGTGGAAGCCCACCCCGGCATCGACCGCGTCGTCGTGTTCCCGCGCGAGCGGACGCCGTCGGCGATCGCCGCCTTCGTCCGGGAACTCCGCCGCGAACGCGCCGATATCACGCTGGATTTGCAGCGGCTTCTCAAGAGCGGACTCTGCTCCCGCGTGTCCGGCGCCGCGCGCAGGATTGGCTTCGATCCAGCGAACGCCAAAGAGTTCAACCACCTCTTCAACACCGAGTACATCGGCGCCCGCCCGCCGCGGTTGCCCAAGTGGCGCCACTATCTGGCGTTTGCCGGGTCGCTGGGGCTGCCGCCTCCGGACCATCTCGATTTCGGACTCGGCCGGCTCGCCGACAGGCGGCTCCTTCCGGCCGCCGTCGGTCCGATCGCGGGACGATTCGTCGCGCTGGTCATGGGGTCGTCGTGGCCGTCGAAGGACTGGAACCTCGAGGGCTACCTGGGTCTGGCGTCGCTCATCAGCCGCGAGACCACGTACCGCATGGTCCTGCTCGGCGACTCGTCGCGGCAGGACCTCGCCGCACGCATCGCGGCGGGAGTGCGAGGGCCGGAGGTCGTGAATCTGGCGGGCCGCACGTCGTTGACAGAACTCGGCGCCACGCTGGGGGCGGCAAGAGCCGCGATCGGCCCCGACACGGGCCCCAGCCACCTTGCGGCCGCGCTCGGCACGCCGTACGTCACGCTGTTCGGGCCGACCGAGCCTGAACGAGTCGCCCCGTATGGCTGCGAGCACCTGGCCGTGCGCAGTCCGGTTGACTGCGAGCCCTGCCGGCGCCGACGGTGCAGGCGGCGGGAGGGCCGATGCCTGGACGCCATCACCCCCGCCATGGCGTGGCGCGCGCTCGAGCCGCTGCTATGACGACGGTGTCCGATCACACCTCGGCGGAGCCGCCCACTCCGTCTGGCCCGGTGACGTCCGCCGGTTCCGGTGACGGGTTCCGCTGGGAGGCTGCCCTGCTTGCGGCAGTTGGCCTGTATCTTCTCGTTTACGCCCTGCTCAACCAGTTCCGGTGGGACGAGTTCGAGCACGTGCATGCGGCCTGGCGCGTCGCCAACGGACGAATTCCCTACCTCGACTTCTTTGAGAACCACCACCCCCTGATCTGGTACGTGATGGCGGCGCTGCTGCCGCTGGCCGGAGAGTCCAGCGGAACAGTGTTGGTCTTCCGGGTGGGCTTCGCCGTGCTGGCGTTCGCGACGCTCGCCGTGACCTGGCGCCTCGCGCTGCGCGCCACGCAGTCGCGCCGCGTCGCGTGGCTCGCCGCCTTGTTCCTGGCCTCCACGATGTCGTTCCTGGAAACGAGCACGATCATCAGGCCGGACACGCCGATGATGCTGTGCGTCGTGCTGTCCGTGCTGTTCCTCGTGCGCGCGACCGGGGGCGGGCGGCGCGCGGACGCCGTCGCGTCCGGAGTGGCCGCCGGCGTGGCCATCGCATTCCTCCAGAAGGCGATCCTCCTGCTGGCGGCGCTCGTTGTGCTGGCCGCCGTTCGCCGGTTCCGTCCGGGGCGAGCGCTGTCAGGCGCAGTCGCCGGGTGGTTCGGTGTTGGACTTGGAGCGACGCTGGTGGCGGGCGCCGGTTATCTGGCAGCCACTGGAGCGTGGCGCGACTATTTCTGGTCGAACTGGCACTTCAACGCGCTGATGGCGGTCGACCTGCCGCGGTTCCCATCGAAGGGCTTCAGCGTGCTCGCGAATCTGCCGTTCTGGTGCCTGGTCCTCGGCGGCGCCGGCGCGCTGCTGCGGCGGCGGCGGGCGGACGATGCGATGACGATGGTGGCGGTGATTGGCTGCACCATCCTGGCTGCGCTTGCCCTGACGCGCGGCCTGGGGCTCTACTACCTGCTGCAGATGCTGCCGCTGCTGGCCGTCGTCGCGGCGTGGGCGCTTCATACGGGAGCCGAGCGCCTCGCGATCGCGCCGCGCCGGCGCCGGGTGGTCGTCCTCTTCGTGGTGCTGCTGCCGGTGGTCGGCCACGCCGTGTCGATGAAGGCCACCAACGGCTCGCAGCGGGCGGCCATCGACTATGTGCTGGCGCGCACGGCCCCGGACGAGCCGCTGCACGACCCGGGCCTGCAGTTCAATCTGTTTCGCCCGAACCTGCACTATCTCTCGCCCCTCGGGACCGACTATCGCCTGCTCGAAGCGTGGTTCCGCCTCGCCGGCGGCGCGCGCGCCGCCGGCTACGACGTCTGTGACGTGCTCCGCGCCGGGCGGCCGAGGTTCACCTCGGACAACCACGGCCAGCTCGCGTCGTGCGACCTCGCCGGCGCGTACCGCAAGACGCCTTTCGAAGGCCTCTACGAGCGTGCCGTTCCTCCAGACCAGGAGGCGCGGTTGGCGGCATCGGGTCGGTGACCGAAAAGGTGCAGGCATGCGGTGAGAGGACCTGGCTGTTGACGGCGGCATCCAAACAGGGAAAAATGGCGCCGTACCCGTTGGGGTTGCTCAACTCGTACGAAACTGGCGGATGTTCGCGCGACGGTCTCGCGATCTGTGCGTGTCCTTCGCACAACCTGCACGGTATCGGGAGTTGCCATGACAGGGTCTGCCTCCGACCCAGTTTCTCCCCGGCTCCTCAGTTCGTGGAGCCTCAAGTGGTTTGTGCCGGTCCTCCTCACCGGCGCGTTCCTTGCCGTTATTGCGGTGGCGGTGTGGCTGTGGCCCACCGAGCCTGGCGGCCCGATGCCGGCCGCGCCGTCGGCCCTGGCGGCCGTTGCCACGGTGCTCGCCCTCGGCGTGGGATACAGCCTGTGGCGGCTCAGGTTGGACCTCGAAGCGCACGCCCGGGCCGAACGGGAAGCCAGAGACAGTGAGGAAGCGCGGCGCCAGGAGCTCGTCTTCTCGGGCGCCGTCCTCGAGAACCTCCCGGGCGTGCTGTACTGCTGCGACGAAAACCTGCGGTTCCGTCGTTGCAACGCGAACTTCGAGAGCGTGACGGGCTATTCGGCAGACGACATCCTAAGGATGGGTCTGCCGGACTATTTCGCGGAGTCTGATCGGCCGACGATGGCCGGCCGCATCGGCGAGGTGTTCACGGCCGGCTTGTCCGAGGCGGAAGCGGATTTGCTCGCCAGGGACGGCACGCGGACGCCCTGTCACTTCACCGGACGGGCAGCGGTGATTGACGGCCGCCGCCATCTGGTCGCTGTGGGCATCGACATCTCTTCACGCCGGAGCGCGGAAGCCGAAGTCCGCCGCCTGCACGATACGCTGCGGCAGCACGCGACGGAACTCGAGCAACGGGTCGCCGAGCGCACGGCCGAGCTCGAAATCGCGCGTGACCGGGCCCAG
>JAWOGY010000226.1:0-2511 GCA_046496425.1 Vicinamibacterales bacterium | reverse complement strand
ATGGCCGCTCCGCCTGGGCCGAGGGCGTCGGCGAGCACCTCACCCCGGTCGAATTGCCACCCGCGTGGTATCTGGTCGTCTGCCCGGACTGCGCGGTCTCCACGGCGGAGATCTTCTCCGACCCCGAATTGACACGCGATAGCCCGGAAACGACAATTAGCGGCTTTCTTTCGGCCGGGGGGCGCAATGATTGCGAGCCCGTGGTCAGGCGGCGATACCCGGCCGTCGCGGCGGCGCTCGACTGGGTCGCGGCGCGGTCCGGCGGGCATCCGGCAAAGCTGACGGGGACCGGGGGTTGCGTCTTCACGGAGTTTGCCGCGGCCACTGAGGCGCGCGCCGCGCTCGCGGAGCTGCCGTCGCGCTGGACGGGGTTCGTGGCCCGCGGCGTTGCGGAGAGTCCGCTGCTCGCGCGGGTCGCCGCCGGGGAGCGAGGCGTGGCGGCGCCGCTCGGTAAGGGGTAACCGCTGGGGTGTAGCCAAGTGGTAAGGCAGCGGGTTTTGATCCCGCCATGCGGAGGTTCGAATCCTCCCACCCCAGCCATTTTCGGGGATTCAGGGGTGGCGTCGGATCGGCAGGGGGCCGCGTGGCCCGGGGAGCGAGCATGATGCATGAAGTTGGGCATATGGCGGTGTTCTCGGGCAATGCGAACCGGGAACTCGCCGAGAGTATCGCGCGCCATCTCGGCTTCCCGCTGGGCAAGTTGCAGGTCGGGCGCTTCAGCGACGGCGAGGTGTTCGTCGAGGTGCTGGAGAACATCCGCGGCCGCGACGTGTTCATCGTCCAGTCCACCTGCCCGCCGGTGAACGACAACCTGCTCGAATTGCTGGTCATGGTCGATGCGTTGCGGCGCGCCTCCGCGGCGCGCATCACGGCCGTGATCCCGTATTACGGCTACGCGCGCCAGGATCGCCGGCCCCGGGCGCAGCGCGTCGCGATCTCGGCCAAGCTGGTCGCCAACATGATCACTCATGCCGGCGTCGACCGCGTCCTGACGGTGGACCTGCACGCCGACCAGATCCAGGGATTCTTCGATATCCCCGTGGACAACGTCTACGCGTCGCCGGTGCTGCTGCATGACGCGTGGAAGCAGCGCTACCAGAACATGATCGTCGTTTCGCCCGACGTCGGCGGCGTCGTGCGGGCCCGGGCGCTGGCGAAGCGTCTCGACGACGCCGACCTGGCGATCATCGACAAGCGGCGGCCGCGCGCCAACGAGGCCCAGGTGATGCATATCATCGGCGACGTGCGCGGCAAGACCTGCGTGCTGGTCGATGACATGATCGACACCGCCGGCACCATGTGCCAGGGCGTCGCGGCGCTCAAGAAGCATGGCGCCGAGAAGGTCTACGCCTATATCACTCACCCGGTCCTGTCGGGGCCGGCCGTGCAGAGAATCAATGACTCGCTGCTCGACGAGCTGGTGGTGACAGACACCATCCCCTTGTCCGAGGCGGCGCGCGCCAGCTCGAAGATCCGCCAGCTCAGCGTGGCGGAAATGCTGGCCGAGACCATGCGTCGCATCAGCGACGAAGAATCGGTCAGCTCGCTCTACGTGGACTGAGCCGACAGGACAACGGCGCGCCCGATGGCGGGACGCCGGGTCGACACGAGCGCAAGCCTGGTCGCGGGCCCGCCGTGTCGGAATATCACATCAACGGAGAACCCAGATGAGCCAGAAGTTCGAGCTATTTGCCGAGAACCGGCCTGACCAGGGCAAGGGTCCGAGCCGCCGCCTGCGTCGGACCGGCAAGGTACCCGCCATTCTTTACGGTGGCCACCGCGATCCGCGCGCCTTGACGCTGGATCACAACGCCCTGCTGCACAACCTCGACAACGATGCATTCTTCTCGAGCATCCTGACGGTGACGGTGGGCGACAAGTCGCAGCCGTGCATCCTCAAGGACGTCCAGCGGCATCCCTTCCGCAACCTCGTGCTGCACGTCGACCTGCAGCGCATCGTCGAGGACGAGGAAATCCGCGTCACGGTGCCGTTCCACTTCCTCGGCGAAGACAAGGCGCCGGGCGTGAAAGCGGGCGGCGTGGTGTCGCGCGTGATGAACGAGCTGGAAATCAGCTGCCTGCCGAAGTACCTGCCCGAGTTCATCGAAGTCGATGTCTCCGGCCTGGAGCTGGAAGCCAACCTCCCGCTCTCGGAAGTCGTCCTGCCGGAGGGCGTGGCGATCGTCGGCGGCGAGGAGATGCTGGAGCAGCCGGTGGTCATCATTCACCGCCCGCGTCGCGAGGAAGAGCCCGCGGAAGAGGCCCAGGGCGAGGCCGGCGGTCAGGAGAGCTTCGAAGCCGGCTCGGACGAAGACTGAGCCTGGGGTTCGGTGGCAAGGGGGGGCGGTCCACGCCGGGCGGCCCCGCCATTTCCCTGCCGAGCACCGGGGGCTGAAACATGACAGAGCGATCTCTCATCCGCATGCTCGTCGGCCTCGGGAACCCGGGGCCCGAGTATGAGCAGACCCGGCACAATGCCGGCTTCTGGCTCGTGGACCTCCTCGCTGAGCG
>JAWOGY010000062.1:0-6057 GCA_046496425.1 Vicinamibacterales bacterium | reverse complement strand
GCGGCGTGCTGGGGCTGCTGCTCGGATGGGCGGCGCTCCGCGTGCTCGGATCGCTGAACCTCGATCAAATCCCCCGCGGCGGCGAGATCCGGCTCGACGGCGTGTCGGTCGCGTTCACGATGGCTGTCGCCGCGGTGATCGGCGTCATCATCGGCGCGTTTCCCTTCGCCAGCGCCCTCCACGTCGACATGGTGTCGGTGTTCCACGAAGGCGGGCGCACGAAAGCCGGTGGGCGCGGAGCCAGCGCGCTTCGCCGGGTGCTGGTCGTCACACAGGTGGCCGTCGCGTTCGTGCTGCTGCTCGGCGCGGGTTTGCTGATGGCCAGCTTCCGGCAGGTCTTGTCGATCGATCCGGGCTTCGACCCCCGCCAGGTGATGACCGCGAGCGTGACGCTTCCGGCCTCCCGCTACGCGGACGGCGATCGGCTCCGGGCGTTCGCGTCGGATGCCGTGCGGCGACTCGGGGCGCTGCCAGGCGTGGAAAGCGCCGGCGCCACCAGCAACGTCCCGTTCGGCGGCCGCTACAGCGACAGCGTGATCCTCGCTGAAGGCTACCAGATGCAGCCCGGAGAGTCGCTCATTTCGCCCTCGAGGATTCGGGTCACTCCGGGGTTCTTCGAGACCATGCGGATCCCGCTCAAGCGGGGCCGCCTGTTCGACGGGCGGGACGCGAAGGACGCGCCGCGCGTCATCATCGTCGACGAGCGCCTCGCGCAGAAGTTCTGGCCGGGGCAGGACCCGGTCGGCCGTCGCATGTACCGCCCTGGCGACGCGGCCGATCTGCTCGCCACCAACGAACGGACCCAGTGGCTCACCGTCATCGGCGTGGTCGGCGAGGTCAAACAGCGAGGCCTGGTCGAGTCCCAGGCCTCGGTGGGCGCCTACTACTTCCCGGTCGAGCACGAGCCGATCCGCACGATCACGTTGGCGATTCGGACCACGACTCCTCCACCGGGGCTCATGAACGACGTCAGGAAGGTCGTCGCCGCCCTGGATCCCGAATTGCCGGTGTTCTCGGCCAAGACGATGGAGGAGTGGATCGACGAGTCGCTGGTCACGAGGCGCTGGCCCATGCTGCTGTCGATGGGCTTCGGTCTGGTGGCCCTGTTGCTCTCGGCGGTGGGGATCTACGGGGTGCTGGCGTACGTGGTCACTCAGCGCACCAAGGAAATCGGGATCCGGATGGCGCTCGGCAGCACGCCGCGGGCGGTCTTCGACCTCGCCTTTAAAGAGGGGCTCGTCCTCATCGGCATCGGCTTCGCCGCCGGCGCCGCGGGCGTGTTCGCGATTCGGCGGGGTCTCGAGGCGCAGCTTTACGGAGTGGAGTTGGGCGACCCGGGGGTGCTGGTGATCGTGGTCGCGCTGCTCGGTGCCGTCGCCGCGGCCGCGTGCGCGTTCCCGGCCCGCCGGGCGACGCTGGTCGACCCGGTGGTTGCCCTCAATCGGGAGTAGGTGCGAGAGGGCCCGCCGGCGTCATTTCGCCCGCGGCGCGAGCGTGTCGAGGAACGCCATGGCCTTGGGCGAGAAACGCGGCGTGTCGCCCCCGCGTTTCGCCGCCGCCTCCTGGTAGAGCCGGAAGAACGCGCAAGGATCGTCCGCCGTTGCGACCAGCGCGGGCCGCCCCAGCTCTTCGAGGATGGTCAGTGCCATGTACAGCCCCGTCGGGTGGCCGCTCTGCGGCACCGCGCGCCTGAGTTCCAGTCCGAGGCTGGCCCGGCCGACCTTCATGTCGGCCATCCGGGACAGGAGGCCGTCCATGGCTCGAATGACGTTCGGGCTCTCCCGGTAGAGCTTCACGAAGTCTCGTTCCCTTCCGGTGAGCTCCGAGTCCGGCTGGCGGGTCCATCCGGCTTTGTCGATCAGATCGGCGACGCCTTCGTTGTGGATCTGGTCGACGACCCAGATGGTTTGCTGGTCCTGCCCCCAGTCGGTGAGCCGGCGCCGGTAGTAGTGGTAGAACTCGTGGGCCACCAGGTCAACGAGGCGGCCGCCTTGGTCGCGGCAGTAGAGCAGGTCGAGAACGACCGGGGCGTAGCCGCGGGAATCCGGGGCGAAGATGACGAACGACACCGCCGGCCGCCCGGATACGGCACCGGCGGGAAGCAGCGCGCTTGCCTTCGCGATGGCTTCGTCGGACAGCGTCTCCGGCCGCTCTTCGGCCATCCAGCGCTCGATGTCGCGCCGCATCGACTTTGCCCGAAGATAGTGAGGAAGGAACTGCGCCGAGAATCCCGTCTCCCTCTTCATCTGCTCCTGGAGCGCGGCGGCCCGCGACGGCATGAAGGCCAGCCGGAACCTGTCCATGAAGACGTCGCGGCGGAAGTCCCGCTGCACGAGAACGGCGTAGCCGGGCGTAGCGAACAGGGCGTCCCACTGATCGGGAGACGGCTCCCGGTCCGTCTCGAGCACGGCCGTCACCTCGAGGAACCTCTCGACGCCGGAGAAGTCGGCGGAGGCCGTCGGGGCGCTCCGGGCAGCCTGGCCCGCGGCTGGGAGGGTGCTCACGAGAATGATGCCGGCGAGGACACCGCACGTCCGCAATGCCCGGATCAACGGATGCCTGCTCACGCGCATGGGAACCTCCTCGAACAGAACACCGCCGCACGCCCGGCCCGTTATTCGTACCGCAGCGCCCGAATCGGGTCGACTCGCGCCGCGCGGTGGGCCGGGATCAGACCCGCGCCGAGCGCCACCAGCGCGAGCGCCGCGACCGCGCCCGCGATCACGGCGGGATCGTGGCCCTGCAGTTCGAAGAGCATCGATCGCGCGGCGCGGCCGAGCGCCAGGGCCGCGGCGAGGCCGATCACGCCGCCGACGGCCGCCATGGCCCCCACCTGCGCCAAAACCATGGAGCGAACCCGCCGGGGCCCGGCGCCGAGCGCCATCCGCACGCCGATCTCCCGTGTGCGCTGCGCGACGGTGTACGCCAGCACGCCGTACAGCCCGATCGCCGCGAGCAGCGTGGCGAGCAGGGCGAATCCCGCCGACAGCACGGTGATGAGCCGGTCCACGAAGACGTTCTCCTGGACCTGCTGCGAGAGCGTGCGGAGGTTCTCGACGGGCAGATCCGGATCGACGGCCGAGACGACCTTCGGAATGGCCGCGAGCAACTGCGCGGGATCGAGCGCGGTGCGCACGTAGAACGTGATGAACCCGAGATTGTCGTCCTGGCGGTAGGGGGTGAAGAACAACGACGGGACCGGGTCCTTCACCTCGCTGTACTTCGTGTTCTGCACCAGGCCGACGATCTCGATGTCGAGCGCGCGTTTCCCGTCGGGAGCCTCGAAGCCCATGCGCTTGCCGACGGCGTTCCGGCCGAGGTTGTACTTCTTCGCGAACGCCTCGTTGACGATGGCGACCTTCGGTGCGCCGGCGGCGTCGGCTGGTGTGAACTCGCGGCCGGCGAGCAGCCGGCTCCCGAGGGTCCGGAAGTACGCTGGACCGAGCTGGTTGTAGTTCGAGTTGTCGTCGGTGTCGGGGCCTTCCGCGAAACCCTCGACGTCGACGCCTCGGCCCCAGTTGTTGCCCGCGAGCAGCGGCACGACGCTCGCCGTGACGCCGCTGACGCCTGGAACGGCCGCGAGTTCCCCCTCGAGGCGCTCGAACAACGCGCGGGAGCGGTCGGGCGTATACGCGTTGAGCCGGGGCGAAATGCCGAACGTCACGACGTGATCGGGGTCCAGTCCGAGATCGACCCGGCTGACGTTCGCCAGGCTTCTGATGAAAAGCCCGGACGAGATGAGCAGCATCATGGAGAGCGCGATCTGCAGCGTCGCCAGCGACGTCCGGAAGCGCGCCGCCGACCGCGACCCGCCGGGCTGCCCGGACTGGCCTTTCAGCGCCGTGACGAGATCCGGCCGCGTGCTGTGGATGGCGGGGAAGAGGCCGAAGAGCAGCCCGGTGCCGAGCGTCAGCGCGGCCGCGAAGAGCAGGATCCTGGCATCAATGCCTGGATGGATGGTCCCCGCGACGTCGGCGGGCATCATCGCGAGGATGCCGTTCAGCGTCCAGCCGGAGAACAGCAGGCCCGCAGTCCCTCCGAAGAGCGCGAGCAGGCACGACTCGACGAGCAGCTGCCTGACCAGCTGCCAGCGGCCGGCGCCGATCGACAGGCGGACGGCCATCTCGGTCGCGCGGGCGGCCCCTCTCGCGAGCAGCAGGTTGGCGATGTTGGCGCACGCGATGAGCAGCACGAACCCGGTGACGCCGAGCAGGAGGACGAGCGGCGCCCTGGCCTCCCGGTGAACCGAGCTCTGCCCCCGCCGCCCGGGTTCCACGGTGAGCTGTTTGGTCTTGAACTTCGCCAGCGTCTGGTCGCTCATGCCCTGCTGGAGCGGCGCCTCGACGTCGTTGATGATCGCCCGGTACGGCAGGTTGATCGCCGTGCGCGCCTGCTCGACGGACACGCCCGGCTTCAGGCGCGCGAAGACGTACACCCAGTAGTTGCGCCGGTCGGTGAAGGGCGAGGACGGCCCCCCGAGCCGGCCCCGCATCGTGATGGGCGCGAACACCTGCGGTTTCGTGCCGAGCGTCGTCCCGTCGAAACCTGCCGGCGCGACGCCGATGATCGTCATCGATTGCCCGTTGACGATGAGGGTGTCGTTGACGACCGATGGGCTCGCGTCGAACCGCGTGCGCCAGTAGGCGTGGCTGAGCACCACGACGGGAGACTCGCCGGGGGCCTTGTCGTCGGCCGGACCGATGAGGCGGCCCAGGGCCGGCTGCAGGCCGAGCACCTGGAAGTAGCTGCCCGACACGAACATGCCGGCGCCGTTGAGTGTCTGCCGGCGGTACGAGAGGTTCGCCTCGAACGACCGGTGCGCCGCCATCCCCGTGAACACGGCCTGCGCCTGCTCGAGGTCGCGGAACATCGGGTAGCTGAAGACCGTTTCGGAGCGGCCGGCGTTGCTGCTCGATTGGGAGCCCGGCTTCGGCCCGGGCGCCGCCAGGTTGACCAGCCGGTCCGGGTCCTCCGCCGGCAGGGGGCGGAGCAGCATCTGGTCGAACATCGAGAAGATCGCCGCGTTCGCCCCGATGCCGAGGCCCAGCGACACGATGGCCACGACGGTGACGAACGGCGAACGGAACAGCGAGCGGAGTGCGAAGAGGATGCTTTTCATGGTGGAGGTCGCTCGAGCGCCCGGTCCGGCGGCGCCAGGGTGCGTCTTCGTTGAGTCAGACGGGGTCCTCGTCGCGAAGGTTCCCCGCCGGCCGCTCCCCGCCGTGCGCCCTGCAATTCGCCTTGACCTGATGGCTGTCCCGTCGTAGCCTCGGATGCTGCGAGCCGGCGTCACGCCGGCTCGCCGAGGAGGACATCGATGAAGTACGTGCTCGCCTTCGCCCTCATCTGTCTCGTCGCTGTCTCGGCCGCGCCAGCCTATGCCCAGGAGGCGCCCAAACCGGCGGACGCGACGGCAGCGGTCGATGTCACCGGCGTGTGGGACATGGCCGTCGAGACGCCGAACGGCATCATCGAAAACGTCGGCACCTTGAAGCAGGAAGGCGAGAAACTCACCGGGATCTTGGCCAGCCAGATGGGCGAGCTTGCCTTCGAAGGCACGGTGGTCGGCAACGAGATCAAGTGGATCCTCAACCTCGACATGGGCGGTCAGCAGATGTCGATCGCCTTCGCGGGCAAGGTCGAGGGCGAGTCGATGGCGGGCATCTTCGAGATGGGCGGCATGGGAACCGCCGCCTGGAGCGCCAAGAAACGGAAGCAGTAACCTCCGAGTGGGGTCAGAGTCGGATCTGACCCCACCTCATTTTGCCCGGGGGATGCCGAGGGATTCGAGGCGAGCCGGCACGTCCTCGCCGTGGCCGTCGGCGACAACGGTCTTGTCGATGTACAGGATGCGCCCGTCCGCCCCGATGTAGAACGTCCAGCGGGCCGCTGTCCTTCGGCCGCCCGCGAGCACACCATAGGCCTCCGCAACCCGTTTCCCGGGGTCGCTGAGGATCGGGTGCTCGAGTTCGAGCACCTCCGCCACCTCGCGGTTCCGTTCTTCCGTGTCGACGCTCGCCTCGAAAAACGCCACGTCGAACGCCCGAATCTCCTCGA
>JAWOGY010000156.1:0-24415 GCA_046496425.1 Vicinamibacterales bacterium | reverse complement strand
CCCCTAGTGGGTGCGGCGGGCGGGCCCACGAAATGTTGCACGGGCGAAATGCCTGGAGCGACGGTCTTTTGGTATACTCGTACGGTTCGGGTGGGGCGCCGGCCTGCGGCAGGGTGTCGCCGGCTCCTGCTGCGCCCCTCCACCGAGGTGGTGAGTGCCAACCCCAGCGACACTCTATCGGGAGAGGAAATTAATGGATCAGCGATTTCGAATCGTCTTGGGACTGCTCGTGGCAGCCGCCCTGTTCGTTGCGCCCTCAGGCGCGGCAGCGCAGGGTGTCACCACGGGGTCCATCAACGGCATCGTGAAAGACGCGCAGGGCCTGGCCGTGCCGGGCTCGACCGTCCTCGCGGTGCACCAGCCCTCGGGGTCGACCTACGAGGCTGTGACGCGCGAAGACGGCCGGTTCTCGATTCCCGGCATGCGCATCGGCGGCCCGTACACCGTGACGGCGGCGCTCGAGGGCTTCCAGCCGTCGGTCACAAGCGACGTGTTCGTGAACCTCGGCGTGACCAGCGACCTCACGCTCACGCTGATGACGCTCGCGGTAAGCGAAGAGGTCACCGTCGTGGCGCAGTCCGACGCGGTCTTCAGCTCGGCGCGCACGGGCGCGTCGACGGCGATCTCGCGCGAGACGCTGGCATCGTTGCCGACGGTGGGCAACCGGCTCCAGGACTTCACGCGCCTGACGCCGCAGGCCGCGGGGACGTCGTTCGGCGGCGTCGACAACCGGCTGAACAACATCACCGTTGACGGGTCCTACTTCAACAACTCCTTCGGGCTGGCCGGATCGCCCGGTGATCGCACGGGCGTCGCGCCGATTTCGCTCTCGGCGATCGAGGCCGTGCAGGTCAATATCGCCCCGTACGACGTGCGCCAGGGCAACTTCGTCGGCGCCGGCGTCAACAGCGTCACCCGGAGCGGCAGCAACTCCTTCAGGGGTTCCGCGTTCTATCAGTGGCGCAACGAGGGGCTGGTGGGCACCGAGGCGAAAGGGCTCGCCTACGACCCGGGGACGTTCGACTTCCACAACGGCGGCGGCTGGGTGTCGGGCCCGATCATCAAGAACAAGCTGTTCTTCTTCTTCAATTTCGAAGACGAAGCCAACACGTATCCGGGCACGACCTTCAAGGCGAACAGTGGAAGCGAGACGGTGGCCGGAAACACCACGCGCGTCCTCGCGTCGGACCTGCAGGCGCTCTCGTCGTACATGAAGGCGAACTTCGGGTACGAGACTGGCCCGTACGAGGGCTACCAGTTCGAAACGCCCGCGCGCCGGTACCTGTTCCGCGGCGACTACAACCTCAACTCGACGAACAAGATCAGCTTCCGGTACAACCAGCTCGACTCGAACACCGACGTGCTGATGTCGAACTCGTCGTCGCTCGGCTTCGGGAACCGCCGCACGAACCTGAACGCGATGAACTTCGAGGCCTCGAACTACCAGATCAAGGAAGACATCCTCTCGTTCATCGGCGAGTGGAACGGCGCGTTCGGCGGCAATATGGCCAACACCCTGATCGTGGGATACACGAAGCAGGACGAGAGCCGCGATGTCCGCTACCCGACGTTGTTCCCCCTGGTCGACATCCTCAAGGACGGCACGACCTACACGTCGGTCGGCTACGAGCCGTTCACGCCGAACAACGAACTGCGCTACAACACGTTCCAGTTGCAGGACAACTTCTCGGTCTACCTGAAGGGCCACTCGCTGACGTTCGGCGGCAGCTACGAGGCCTACGAGTCGGAGAACGTGTTCTTCCCCGGCAAGCAGAGCGCCTACATTTACAACTCGCTCTCCGACTTCTATGCGGACGCCAACGATTACCTCGCCAACCCCAACCGGACGACGTCGCCCGTCACGCTGCGGCGCTTCCAGGTCCGCTGGAACAACATCCCGGGCAACGAGAAGCCGGTGCAGCCCCTGGAGGTCCAGTACCTGGGCGCATACGTCCAGGACGTCTGGCAGGCGAAGAGCAACTTCTCGGTGACCTACGGCCTGCGGTTCGACGTGCCGATCTTCGGCGACACGGGATACGCGAACGCGGTCGCCGACGCCATGACGTTCATGGACGAGAACGGCGATATGCTGCAGTACTCGACCGCGAAGCTGCCGGACGCGAATCTCTTGTGGTCGCCCCGCGTGGGCTTCAACTGGGACGTCTTCGGCGATCGCAACACGCAGCTGCGCGGCGGCACGGGAGTCTTCACCGGCAAGCCGGCCTACGTCTGGATTTCGAACCAGATCGGCAACACGGGCGTGCTCACCGGGTTCGCGCAGTTCGACAACACGACGGCACGGCCGTTCAACCCGGACACCGAGGCGTACAAGCCGACGAGCGTGACGGGTGCCCCGGCGTCGAGCTTCGAGCTGGCGCTCACTGATCCCAATTTCCAGTTCCCGCAGGTCTGGCGCACCTCCATCGGCCTCGACCAGCGTCTGCCCGGCGGCTGGGTGGGAACCGTCGAGTACCTGTACAGCAAGGACGTCAACGGCGTCTATTACATCAACGCGAATCTGCCGAATCCGAACTCGGCCTACGTCGGCGCGGACACGCGCCCCCGCTGGGTCGGGTCCGGGAGCAATCGCATCAATGGCAACGTGTCGAACGCCGTCGTCATGAAGAACCAGGACGTCGGGACCAACTGGAACATCAGCGGCAGCCTCGAGCGCACTTACCGCTCCGGCCTCTACCTGAAGGGCGGGTACCGGTACGGGCGGGCGTGGAACACGGTTGACCCAGGCTCAATCGCCTTCGGTTCGTGGAACAACAACCAGCACTCGTTCAACCCGAACCTGCCCGGCGTGGCATACTCGGCCTCCTCTCCGGGCCACCGCGTGTTCGCGGCGGGCTCGTACACGTTCGAGTGGCTCAAGGCGCTGTCCACCTCGGTATCCGTGTTCTTCGAGGGGTACACTCAGGGCAACCCGAGCTACACGTTCTCGGGCGACGCCAACGGCGACGGCGGCACGAGCAACGACCTTCTCTACATCCCGCGTGACCAGTCGGAAATGAACTTCCAGACGTACACGTCGAGCGGGGTGACCTACACCGCAGCCGAGCAGGCCGCGGCCTGGGAGACCTACATCGCCCAGGACAACTACCTCAGCGAGCACCGCGGCGAGTACGCCGTGCGCGGCGCGGTGTTCCTCCCGATGGTGTTCAGGACCGACCTCAGCATCTCGCAGGACATCTTCAAGAGCATCGCTGGCCGCAGGAACTCGCTCCAGTTCCGGGTCGACATCGCCAACTTCGGCAACCTGCTGAACAGCGACTGGGGCGTCGGGCAGCGGCTGGTGAACGCGCAGCCCCTCATCTCGCCGTCGGCCGACGCAACCGGCCGCATGCAGTACCGTCTGAGGGCCGTCAACAACAAGCTGATGACCGAGTCGCTCCAGACCACGGCGGGGTTCAGCGACGTCTACAGCGTGATGTTCAGCCTCAGGTATCAGTTCTGACGAAGTAGCCAGTAGTCAGTAGTCAGTAGCCAGTAGAAAGACGGAAAACAACAGACAGAAAACAGGCGGTGGGCGCGGACGACGCGCTCACCGCCTGTTGCGTTTGTGGCGCGCTGAGGCGCCGACACCAGGGGCCAGGCCCGGCACAGCACGCGCGAAGGGTTTCGACAGGGTAAACAGGCCGGCAGGGAATAGCAGTCCCGAGGCGGCGACCGCCGGGCACGGCGCGTCGCCAGGGGAGGGTCGCTCGGCGATCAGGAGGCCTGCGCCTGGACGAGCCTGGTCTGTGTGCTCGTCAGGCGGCTGACCTGAATCGTATGGTTGCGGCGGTGCCCGTGGGCGTCGCAGCTCTGTCCTTTTTCCTCGACATACGACACTTCGCGGTTGGTGGCGAGCTCGCGATAGCGGCCGACCACGCATCCGCACGAGAGAGTTGTAAAGCCGAGGAGCCGTACGAGGCTCATAACGTTCTCCTGCCTGCGCACCTGCAATCAGCGTGCCTGAAGGGAGTGCCGTGGCATCGGTGATACGGACTCGGAACCTGGAGGAGATTCGGCCGGGACTACGTAACTTCTGCACAATATTGCCGCGATCTTTACAGACTCCAGGCCTGTTTCGTCTGACGAATTGGATTGACCATCCCAAGCATTGGATCGCTCTCGAGTCCGCCCGCTTTCCAGTTGACACATTCCGCCAACCTCGCGACACTGTTGCGACACGACGGCAGCCGCGGAAGTGCCCATGAGGAACAAGTTCTACACGATCCCGACATGCCCCCATTGCCGGACGGCGCGGGAGTTCCTCGTCCAGAAGGGCGCCGACTACATCGAGTTCGACGTCTCCACGAACCTCACGGCGCTCAAGGCCATGCTCTTGATGACGGCGAGGGCGGAAGTGCCGACGATCATCGCCGGCGACAGCGCCGTCGTCGGGTTCAACCCGACGACGTGGAACGCGCTGCTCAAGAGGACCGAGGAACTCCAGGCCCACGACCCCTACGAGTTGCCGGAGTCGATCGGCCCCGACCCCTACAAGGGCGTGGACTGAAGTTCACGGCCATCGCGGCCGATACTACGCAACAGCGGACTTTTTTCGTTGGTGCACCGGGTGGCTTCTGGTAGACTCCCTCACCAAGTGCTTGTACCGCCTGCTGATACGGGATCTCAACGTGGCCAAAAATAGCGCGGGTTGGACGTCGGGCGGGCTGAGGGCATTCTGCGTCGCCCTGGCCTTGCTGGCCATGGTTCCACTTCCGGCGCTGGCCCAGGCCAAGACGGCGAAGGCGGCCCCTGCGAAGAAGCCGGCAACCTCCTCGACCAAGAGCAAGGCGACCCCGGCCGCCAAGCCAGTGTCGGCCAAGGCCACCTCCACGAAGCGGAAGTCCACCTACTCGGCCGCCGCCGCGAGGGCGCGCCGCGCAAGCCTGGCGCGTGCCCGGACTCTGGCCTATCTGGCTCAGCCGAGGTTCAAGACCGATGCGAGCGGGGCGAAGGTGCCCGACATCAGCGCGGAAGCGGCCATCATCTACAACCCCGAAACCGGCCAGGTTCTCTGGGAGGAGAAGGCGTTCGACCAGCGGTCAATCGCCAGCATCACGAAGGTGATGACGGCTATCTGCATGCTGGAAGACGGCCCGGACCTGGCCGAGGAGTTCATGGTCGACCGGGCGGACACGAGGAGCGCGTCGGTCACGTATCTGCGCGCCAACGAGCGGGTGTCGCTCAACAACCTGCTGCACCTGACGCTCATCGCCTCCGACAACGCGGCCGCGCGTATGCTCGCCCGGGTGTCGCCGCGAGGATCGTCCGGATTCGTGGCCCGCATGAACGAGAAGGCGGCCGAGTTGGGCCTTCGCGACACCCGATACGTCGACCCGTCGGGCCTGCTGGCCGCCAATGTGTCGTCGGCCTACGACATGGCCCGCCTGATCGCCTACGCGTCGGATGACCCGCTCATTTCGAGCATCATGCGGACCGATAAGTACTCGTTCAGGACCAGCCGGCGGCCCGTCAGCATCCACAGCACGAACCAGCTGCTGCGCACGGCCAACGTGGACGTCCGGGCCGGCAAGACGGGTTTCATCAGCCGTTCCGGCTACTGCCTCGCGACACTCCTCCGCCTGCCCGAGCTCAACCAGACGGTCGCCGTCGTGGTGCTCGGCGCCCGATCGAACGCCGGCCGGTTCTGGGAAACGCGCCACCTGCTGAACTGGATCAACAGCCGAACCAAGCTGCTGGTCGGCGGCGAGGGCGGCGAGCCTCCCCAGCCCTAATCACCGGTCTGCACGATGGAGCCCCGGGTCTTCAGACCCGGGGTACACCCCGTTACGCCAGGTACCCGCGCTGCAGGGCCGCCGCGTCGAGCGGCAGCGTGGCAATCGTGTCGACATCGAGCATGAAGGGACGATCGGCCCTGCGGGCGTCGAACGCCTTGATGTAGCGCCTGCAGGCATCGCAGCCGACGACGCGGTAGCGGCCATCACGGCTGGTGTAGGACGTCTGGTGGCCCGGCAGCCGGTTGTCGCAGTGCGGGCAGGCGTGTTCAGGGAAGGGCCAGACGCCCGTGCAGCGCCCGCAGGCGAGCCGGCGTTCGCCCGGCCGGAGCAGGAGGGCCAGTTCGGCGTCGCCCCCGCAGAACGGGCAGTAGGGCCGGGACCATGGGGAGAGATCAACCCGTTGGTGCAGGGTCTCCACCGTGCGGGCGAGGAATGGGCGTGCCGCCAGCGCGAGCACCTGGCCCACGGCTTCTGGCTGCGATGGCTCCGCTGACGGCTGGCCGCCGCCGCGGCTTGCCGTCTCGTCGTACCACGCCTCGACGTCGTCGCAGGTAGGCCGACCCGCCCGGATGAGCTGCTGGACATGGCTTGCGTCGGTGCGCTCGACGAGATCGTAGCGGCGCAGCACCTCGAACACCTGGCGGAACAGAGTCCGGAACTCGCCCCACTCGAACGGGATCTCCCGGAAGCGGAGGATGGGCCGGCCGTCGGCGAGCTGGCGGGCCAGCCACACGATGTCGAATTCGAGCCACGGCGTCGAGAGGCGCGCCTGGACGCGGTGCCGCATCACCACGAGCTCGACCTGCATGTCGACCGCGCCGGCGAGTTCGGGTTGCGCGGCCTTGAGCTGGCGGAAGGCGGCAAGCTCGGGCGAGTCCGCGCGCTCGGGCCGCGGACGGTGGAGCTGCGTCATCCCGGCAGTGTAGCATCAGTGCACGCGCCGGGTGAGGCGCCCGGGCGCGGCCGGAACTCCATCGTTGACGAGCCGGCCGATCTTCAATCAGGATCGGCTGACTGGCGCGCGCGGCCCGTCGGGAGAGCAGCAGATGTTCGACATTCTCATGGTCGTGTCGGAGGCGATTCCGTATTCGAAGACCGGCGGTCTCGGTGACGTCGGCGGAGCCCTTCCGGCGGCGCTTGCGCACCTGGGCCACCACGTGACCGTGGTCACGCCGCGCTATCGGGGCGTCCCGGACGGGCAGCTCGTCGCGTCCTTCGGACGCGGCGCGTGGCTTGGCGCGCCCGAGTTCCGTGTCGTCGAGAACGTGCAGGACGACGGCGTGCGGTTCTGGTTCGTGGACTGCCCAACGTACTACGACCGGGAGGACCTGTACGCGGACGCGCGCGGCGACTTCCCCGACAATCACCTGAGGTTCGCTCTGCTCTCCCGAGCCGCTCTCGAATGCGCCGCCTACGCCGAAATGCGTCCGTCGGTGGTGCATGCGCACGACTGGCAGACCGGTCTCGTGCCCGCCTACCTGAGAGAGCGGTTTCGAGGCCATCCGGCATTCGCCGGTGCGGGCACCGTCTTCACCATTCACAACCTGGCGTACCAGGGCATTTTCGGCAGGGAAGTGCTGCCGCGCCTCGACCTGCCGTGGGACGTGTTCACGGGGGAAGGCCTGGAGTTCTGGGACAAGGTGAGCTTCCTCAAGTCCGGCATCAATTTCTCCGAGATGGTCACCACCGTGAGCCGCCGCTACGCGCAGGAGATCCAGACCCCCGAGCAGGGGTTCGGGTTCGAAGGCATTCTGCAGCGGCGGGCCGGCGTGCTGGTGGGAATCCGGAACGGCGTCGACACGCGGGTGTGGGACCCTCAGCGCGACCCCCTGCTGCCGGCCAGCTTCAGCGTGGACGATCTTTCAGGCAAGACGGAGGTGAAGCGGGCGCTGCTGGCGCGATGCGGCCTCGACGCGCCGGGGCAGTGGGCGAGGCCCGTCATCGGCATGGTGTCGCGGATGGTCGATCAGAAGGGCCTGGACCTCATCTTCGGCGCCGTCGCAGCGGGCGCGCTGCAGGCGCTCGACGCGTCGTTCGTCATCCTGGGAACCGGCGCGCCCCGGTACGAGAAGATGTGGCGCGACCTGGCGGTCCGGCACCCGAACCGGGTGGCGGTGACGGTCGGGTTCAACGAGGAACTCGCCCATCTCATCGAAGGCGGGTCGGACATCTTCTTCATGCCTTCGCGCTTCGAACCCTGCGGGCTGAACCAGATGTACAGCCTGCGGTACGGGACCGTGCCGGTGGTGCGGGCAACCGGCGGCCTCGACGACACGGTGATCGACGTCGACGAGCAGTCCGGTGAGGGCACCGGGTTCACGTTCGGCGCGTACACGATCGAGGCCATGATGGCGGCTCTCCAGCGCGCCCTGGCCTGGTACGCGCGGCCGGCTGCCTGGCGGCGCATTCAACTCGCCGGCATGGCGCAGGACAACTCCTGGGAGGCGTCCGCCAGGGAATACGTCGGCGTTTACACGCGGGCCCGGGAAAGGGCGGGCAGGGGTTGACGACGACGGATTGAAACCGGACGCCGGGAAGATGAATCATTGGAAGTGGGCCGACGTTTTCGCGGCCCGGTATCTGCGAAGCGATTCCGGTTTCGTCGCCCGCCCTCGCGGCGGCTGATGAGGCCGCCGTACGCAGGTGAGGAATCCTGAATCACGTGAGTGAGGTAGTCATGGCTTCTGAGAAAGTGTTGACGCTGACCGAAGGCAATTTCGACGCGACGCTGCAGGCGTCGCCAGTTCCCGTGCTCGTGGACTTCTGGGCGGAGTGGTGCGCGCCCTGCAAGCGCCTGACGCCCACAATCGATGCGGTGGCGCTCGAACTGGACGGCAAGATGACGGTTGGAAAAGTCAACGTCGACGAACATCCGGGCGTTTCGGCCCGCTTCGGCATCCGCGGCATTCCGACGCTCATCCTTTTCAAGGGCGGCAAGCCGGTCGACCAGATTGTCGGTCTCGTCAGCAAGGACGAACTGAAGAAGATGGTGGCGGCGCATATCTAACGATCCGGGGCTCGGGACTCGGGACTCGGGATTCGAGATAGACACGGTCGTCCCGCCGTACTCAACGACTCAGTCAGCCCCCCGGAACGAGGCGCCAACGTGGAGAGCGAACGCGACGTCATCATCATCGGGTCGGGCCCGGCGGGCCTGACCGCCGGCGTGTATACCGCCCGCGCGAATATGAAACCCCTGATCATCGAAGGGCTGGCGGCTGGCGGCCAGCTGATGTTGACAACGGAGGTGGAGAACTTCCCGGGGTTCCGGAACGGGATCATGGGGCCCGACCTCATGGCCGAGATGCGCGCCCAGGCCGAGCGCTTCGGCGCGGACATCGTCACGGGCAACGTCACCTCGGTCGATCTGAGCGCCCGGCCGTTCCGCGTCGTGGCCGAGGACGGCGCCTATTCGGCCAACGCCCTGATCATCGCCACCGGCGCGTCGGCGAGGCTGCTCGGCCTGCCGTCCGAGCGGGCGCTGATGGGCCACGGGGTCTCGACCTGCGCCACCTGTGACGGGTTCTTCTTCAGGGGCAAGCCCATTGCCGTCGTGGGCGGGGGCGATTCCGCCCTCGAGGAGGCGATTTTCCTGACGAAGTTCGCGTCGAACGTCACCCTCGTGCACCGCCGGGACGCGCTGCGCGGCTCGAAAATCATGCAGGACAAGGCGCTCGCCAACCCCAAGATCGAAGTCGCCTGGAATAGCGTGGTCGAGACCATCAACGACACGGGCAAAGGCGAGGTGACAAGCATCGTGTTGCGCGACGTCAAGACGAACGCCCTGCGTGAAATCCCGGTTGACGGGGTCTTCGTGGCCATCGGCCACACGCCGAATACGAGCCTTTTCACGGGGCAGGTCGAACTCGACGCCAACGGTTACATCCTGACCCACGACGGGACGAAGACGAACGTGCCGGGCGTGTTCGCCTGCGGCGACGTGCAGGATCACACCTACCGCCAGGCCATCACGGCGGCGGGCTCCGGGTGCATGGCCGCTCTCGACGCCGAGCGCTTCATCGAGAACGGCTAGTCAATCCAGCCGCCGCCGAACACCTCGTCGCCCTGGAACACGACGGCGGCCTGGCCGGGCGAGACGGCGCTCTGCGGGGCATCGAACTCGACGGCCAGCCGATCTGCGCCGATGGGTGTCACGCGGGCGGCGGCGGCGGCGTGGCGGCTGCGGATCTGCACCTCGGCCCGAATCTCGCCGCCCGGCGGCGACCCTGAGACCCAGTTCACCCCGGACGCCGTGAGCGACAGCCGGTCGAGGGCGGCTCTCGGCCCCAGCTGCACCAGCCGCCGCTCTGCATCGAGCTTCACGACATAGAGCGGCTCCCGGGCCGAGATCCCCAGGCCCTTGCGCTGGCCGACGGTGAAGTGGTGCACACCATCGTGGCGGCCAAGCACGCGGCCCTGCCCATCGATGACCAGGCCTGACCGGTCGGCCGGGAGGTACCGGTCGACAACCGTGCTGTACGCACCGGCGGGCACGAAACAAATCTCCTGGCTGTCGGGCTTGTCTGCCACGCGCAGGCCTCGTGCGACGGCGGCCCGCCTCACGTCGTCTTTTTGCATGCCGCCCACCGGAAACATCGCGCGGGCGAGCTGCGCCTGCGTCAGCGCGAAGAGGAAGTACGCCTGGTCCTTGCCGTCGTCGATTCCGCGGAACAGGTGATAGACGCCGCCGGCGTCGCGTGTGACGCGGGCGTAGTGGCCGGTCGCCACCCGGTCGGCCTCGAAGCCAGCCGCCTGTTCGACGAGGGTGGAGAACTTGAGTTCGCTGTTGCAGTGCGCGCACGGGATGGGCGTCCGCCCTCCGGCATACTCGCGCACGAAGTTCGCCACGACCACCGCTTCGAACCTGCGTCCGAGATTCACGATGTAATGCGGGATGCCGAGCGCGTGGGCGACTCTTCGCGCGTCGTGCAGATCGTCAATCGTGCAGCAGGAACCGAAGCGCTCGTCACCGTGCGAGGCGTCGTACAGCTGCATGGAGACGCCGACCACGTCGTAGCCCGCGTCCACGAGCAGGGCCGCGGCGACCGACGAGTCGACGCCGCCGGACATGGCGACAACGACCCGCCGCCCGCGCGCTTCAGCCACGCCCGCCCCCGCGCGTGCGAAGCCGGGCGACAAGCGGCGGGATCACCTCGAGCACGCGGTCGATCTCGGCGGCCGTCGTCGCCGGGCCGAGGCTGAAGCGGATCGCGCTCTCGACGCGGGAGGGCGGCAGCCCCATCGCCCGCAGGACGTGCGAAGGGTCGAGCGTGCCCGAGGAGCACGCCGAGCCGGTCGACACGGCGATGCCTTCGAGATCGAGGCCGATCACGAGCGACTCGCCCTCCACGCCGTCGAAGCTGATGTTGGCGGTCGTCGGCACGCGCGCGCCGGGGTCGCCGTTGACCGACGCGCCGGGCACCGACGCCAGGATGCCGCGCTCGAGCCGGTCGCGGAGCGCGGTCAGCCGGGGCGCCTCGGCTGCCAGCCGGCGCCCCGCCAGGCCGGCCGCCACGCGAAGCCCCTCGATCGCCGGCGTGTTCTCCGTGCCGGCGCGGCGCCCCCGTTCCTGGCGGCCGCCGACCACCTGCGGCTGCAGCGCCAGGCCCTGCCGCACCCACAACGCGCCGACGCCCTTCGGCGCCCCGAACTTGTGGCCCGCGATCGACAGCAGATCCACCCCGAGATCCCGGACGTCCACCGGCACGCGGCCGACGGCCTGCACCGCGTCCGTGTGGACGACCGCGCCGTGCTGCCGGGCGAGCGCAGCGAGTTCCTTGACGGGCTGCACCGTGCCGAGTTCGTTGTTGACGAGCATCACCGAAACAAGGGCCGGCGGGCATTCGCCGGAGGCCTCCAGCGCATGGGCCAGGGCGTCGACGCTCACCACGCCTGAGGTGTCCGCCGGCAGCAGCGTGACGGGCCAGCCGCGGCGGCCGAGCGCCTTCACCGTGTTGAGCACCGCCTCGTGCTCGATCGCCGTCGTGATGATCGGCGGCCGCGCCCCGTCGGTGCGCGCCTCGGCGACGCCTCGCACCGCGAGGTTGTCGGCCTCGGTGCCGCCGGAGGTGAACACGATCTCGGAGGGCTCGGCGCCGATGAGCAGGGCGACGGCCGACCGCGCACCGTCGAGCACCGCCTTGGCGCGCTGGCCGAAGGCGTGAATGCTCGAGGCGTTGCCGGGGCAGTCCCTGAGAACGGCCGATACGGCGTCGGCGACCTCCGCTGCGACGGGCGCGGTGGCGTTGTAGTCGAGATAGATGCGCACGGCCTTTTCACGATACCATCCGCCCCCACCCGCGGCAACGGACGCGCGTCCGACGCGGACCCAGTCGCGCCGGGTTCCGGTTCGGCGAGACCAGTTCGTTGAGCGGTCGAATCCCGAGTCCCGAGTCCCGCTTCTGGACATTCTCTGGACCGGTTCCATATACTGGCGCGCAGCGAGGCCGCACAGAGGCTGCCTCGGCGGCGTCGCGGCGAAGACGGTTGCCGGACGGTGCACGCGCGGTCCGGGAAGGAGTGTGGCGATGGCGTCGGAAACGGGAACTCCGGTCGAAGCCAGGCATTCGGCCGCGGCGAGCGCGGCGCTGATTGGCAAGTCGGTCGTCGTCAAGGGGGAGCTCGAAGGCAGCGAGGACCTGACCATCGAGGGGCAGGTCGAAGGGAAGATCGAGCTGCGTGATCACACCCTGACCATCGGCCAGGGCGGCCGCATCAAGGCGCAGGTCTTCGCGAAAGCGGTGGTGGTCTGCGGCGAACTGGTCGGCAACATCAACGCCAGCGAGCACGTCGAGGTCCGCGACACGGGGTCCGTTGACGGCGACGTCGTGTCCCCGAGGGTGGCCATCGCCGATGGCGCGCATTTCCGCGGCAGCATCGACATGCAGAAGAAGGGGCTGGCGCCGGCCAAGGGGGCTGAGCCCGAGTCCGGCACGCCCTGGAAGATTCCGCCGAGCCACGGCGCGTAACAGGCAAGGAGCAGACCGTGTCGGACGGCGAGGACACCCGCTCGCTGGCCGGCCTGTGGAACCGGGCTCGCCGGTTCCTCCCGGGAGGCGTCGGCCAGGCCCCGGATGGCTGGGAACCGGCTGACGGCGGCGCGATTCGGCCGTCGAGAACCCTCAGGCCGTTCCTGGAGGAGCTGTCGGCGACACCTTCGCCGGTCGTCGTCGATCTCGGCCCGGTCATCGGCTCCAACGTCAGTTTTCTCGGGTCCCAGCTCGCGTGCAAGCTCTACCCGGAAGACCTGTATGCGGACGTGGACCAGCCGTTCCCGCGCGGGGACGAAGACGGGCTGGCGCCCGTTCTGGCGGCGAAGCTGAGGCAGGCGCCGGGAGAGGTGGACGGCATCCTGGCCTGGGACGTCTTCGACTACCTCGGCCGGGGAGAGGCGGCGGCCCTGGGCAAACGGCTGGCCTCGCTGCTGCGGCCGGGCGGGCTGCTGATGGCGCTGTTCACGACGGAACCGCGCCACGAGGCGGCCTCCCGGCGCTACGTCATCGTGGACGCCGATCATCTGCGGCACCGGCCGGCGCCAGGCGCCCGCTGGGCGCGCAAGGTCTGGCCGCTGCGGGACATCGAGGTGCTGCTGTCACCGCTCGAGGTGCGGCAGTCGCACCTGCTGGCGCACCGCCAGCGTGAAATGCTGCTCCGGCGGCCGACGGCGCCGGGAAAGGAAGGGTGAGGCCACGTGGCGAAACCCATCGTCGCGCTGCTGACCGATTTCGGGACACGCGATCATTATGCGGGAAGCCTGAAGGGCGTCGTGCTGACGCTCTGCCCGGACGCCGCGCTTGTGGACATCAGCCACGACATCCCGCCGCACGACATACTCACCGGCGCGCTGGAGCTGGCCGCCTGCTACCGGTTCTTCCCGGCAGGCACGATTTTCCTGGCGGTGGTCGATCCGGGCGTCGGGTCTTCGCGCCTGGGCCTCGCCGCCGAGGCCGGCGACTACCGCTTCGTGGCGCCCGACAACGGCGTCCTCACGGCCGTCTTCGCCGAGACGCCGCCGAAGCGGGTCGTGTCGCTCACCGAGCGCCGCTACGCGCGGCCGACCATCAGCAAGACGTTCGAGGGCCGCGATCGCTTCGCGCCGGCCGCGGCGTGGCTGGCGCGCGGGGCCGAGGTGAAGGCGCTGGGTTCGGCCGTGCGCGACTACGTGCGCCTCGAGATTCCCCAGCCCCGGCAGGACGACGACAGGATCGCGGGCGCCGTCCTGCGAGTGGATCGCTTCGGCAACCTCGTCACGAACATCCCGCGCGCGATGGTGGAGCGGCTGAGCGGCCGCGGTGCAATCCGGATTACGGCGGGCGCGACCTCGGTTGACAGCCTGGTGGAAACGTACGCCGGGGTGGCGCCGGGCACGATCTGCGCGCTGTTCGGCGGCTCCGATCACCTCGAGATCGCCGAGAACGGAGGCCACGCCGCCGACCGCCTCGGGCTCGCCGCCGGCGCGTCCGTCGAAGTGGTCAGGCTGTCAGACGCCGTGCTAGGCTGAGGCACCATGGACTTTTCCCTCACGGAAGAACATCGCTTGCTCGAGCAGTCGGTGCGCGAGTGGGGCGCCCGCGAGATCGCGCCGCGCATCAAGGACCTCGACCGGGCGCACCGGTTCGATCCCGACATTCTTCCGCAGATGGCCGAACTCGGCCTCCTCGGCATCTCCGTGCCGGCGAAGTACGGCGGCGCCGGCATGGACTACATCAGCCTCGGCCTGGCCAGCGAGGAACTGGAGTACGTCGACACGTCGCTGCGCGTCATCATGTCGGTCCACGTCGGGTTGAATTGCCTCAGCCTGCTCGCCTGGGGCACCGAGGCGCAGAAACAGCACTACCTCGTGCCCCAGGCGCAGGGCACGAAGATCGCCACCTTCGGGCTCACCGAGCCGGCGGCGGGCAGCGACGTCCGCGGCATCCAGTCGGTGGCCGTGAAAAGAGGAGACCGCTACGTCCTGACCGGCGAGAAGATGTGGATCTCGCTGGCGGATGTCGCCGACCACTTCCTCGTCGTGGCCTGGAGCGACCTCGACAAGAAGAAGCAGCGCGACCCGTCAGGGCTCACGGCGTTCCTCGTGGAGCGCGGGTTCCCGGGCTTTTCGAGCGGCACCATCAAGGAGAAGTGGGGCATCCTCGCCGGGAACACGGGCTACTTCAAGATGGACGACATGGAGGTGCCCGAGGAGAACGTGCTCGGGCGGCCGGGCGAGGGGTTCAAGATCGCCATGTTCGCGCTCGACCAGGGCCGCTACACCGTGGCAGCCGGGGCCACGGGCCTCATCCGGGCCTGCCGCGACGCCAGCGCGAAGTACGCGAAAGAGCGGCGCACGTTCGGCGTCGAGATCGGCCAGCACCAGCTCGTGAAGGCGATGATTGCCGGGATGGAGTCCGACTACCAGGTATCGCGCCTGCTCTGGCTGAAGGCGGGCTGGCTGAAGAACGCCGGCGAGCGCTCGACGCGCGAGGCCAGTCTGGCCAAGTGGTATTCCACGGTGGCCTCGGAACGCGCGGCGGGCAACGCGGTCCAGGTGCACGGCGCGAACGGCTATTCGGACGACTACCCGGCGGGCCGGTTCTACCGGAATTGCAAGGGTGCGGTCATCTACGAAGGCACGCGCGAGGTGCACGCGCTGATGCAGGCCGATTACGTCCTCGGCTACCGCGTCGACCGGCCCACGCGCTGCGAGCTGCCGCCGTTTGCCGGCGAGCGCGAGGCGTAGCGGATGGATGCAGGTGGGCGGCCCGGGCGCCGCCGGGGATCGAGAGCCATGATCGAAACGACCGACCTGTCGCTGGAGTTCCTGCGGGTGGTGGAGCAGGCCGCCATCGCAAGCGCGCACACCATGGGCCAGGGAGACCGGCCCAAATCCGACCAGGTGGCGGTCGAGGCCATGCGCCGGGAGCTCGACGCGGTGCCCATCGACGGCACGATCGTGATCGGCGAGGGCGAACGCGACAAGGCGCCGATGCTCTACATCGGCGAAAAGCTGGGGCTGGCCCAGGCGCGCACGCCGGGCGGCCACCAGATCAACGCCCGCTTCCCCGAGATCGACATCGCCGTCGATCCCCTCGAAGGCACGAACCTCTGCGCCGTCGGCGCGCCCAACGCGATGACGGTGCTGGCGGCCGCGCCGCGGGGCGGCCTGCTCCATGCGCCCGATCTCTACATGGAGAAGATCGTCGTGGGGCCGATGTCGAAGAACGCGGTCGATCTCGACGTCCCGGCCGCCGACAACCTGGCGGCCATCGCGAAGTGCCTCGGCCGCCGCATCGAGGATCTCGTGGTGGTCGTGCTCGAGCGCGAACGGCACGAGGATCTCATCCGGCAGATCCGCGCGACAGGCGCGAGAATTCAGCTCATCGGCGACGGCGACCTGTCGGCCGGCATCGCGGCCGCCGTGGTCGGGACGGGCGTGCACGCCGTGATGGGCACCGGCGGCGCGCCGGAGGGCGTGCTCACGGCGGCGGCCATGCGCTGCCTGAACGGCGAGATCCTGGCGCGACTCGTCGTCCGGACGGACGAGGACAAGCAGCGCTGCGCGAAGATGGGGATCGAGGACCTGTCGCGGGTCTATCGCTCGGCCGATCTCGCGCCGGGCGACTCGATCATCTTCGCGGCGACCGGCGTCACCAACGGCGCGCTGCTGAAGGGCGTCCGGTTCTTCGGCGACGGCGTGCGAACCCATTCGATCATCATGCAGGCGAACCCGTACCAGATCCGGTTCGTGGACAGCATCCACGTCGAGTATAGCGCCACGGTCAGGGTGCAGTTCTAGGCCGTTGGCGACAGACCGCGGCTCGTGGCGGCGGAACCAGTTTGCGGTGACCGCCGCCAGTTTCATGGGGTTCACGGGCTTCACGCTCGTGATGCCGTTCCTGCCGCTCTACATCCAGCAGCTCGGCGTCGAGGACGTCGGCGAGATTGCGCTCTGGGCCGGCCTGAGCCTCGGCGTGACGCCCGCCGTGACGGCGGCGCTCTCGCCCTTCTGGGGGCGCCTCGCGGATCGGTTCGGCCGGAAGCTCATGGTGGAGCGCTCGCTCATCAGTTTCGTCATCGTCATGTCCGCCATGGCGTTCGTGACGCGCGCCTGGCATGTCTTCGCCCTGCGCGCGGTACAGGGCGTCTTCGCGGGCTACGGCGGCCTGACCCTCGCGATGGCCGCAGAGTCGGCCCCCCGCGACCGCATGGCAAGCGCGATCGGCCTCGTGCAGACCGCCCAGCGGCTCGGCCCGGCCCTCGGGCCGGTCATCGGCGGCGTGGTGGCGGAAATGGTCGGCGTCAGGCGCGCGTTCTTCGTGACGGCCGGTTTCTACGCGATCGCGCTCGCCGTCGTGTTTCTGCTGTACCGCGACCCGGTGAGAACAGAGGCCCTCCCGGCCGCCGCGGCCCCGGGCGAGGGCAGCGTCCGGCGGCTGCTCGCGGCTCCGGGGTTCAGACTGATGATGGCGGCGATTTTCGTGATGACGTTCGTCGACCGCAGCTTCGGCCCGATTCTGCCGCTGTACCTGGCGCGCGAGGGCCGCGCGGTCGAGCAGGTGGTGCTGCTGTCGGGCGTCCTGTTCTCGCTCGCGGCGGGAGGGGCGGTGGCCGGCAACCAGGCGTGCGCATGGCTGTTGCGCAGGATGGCCGCCGCCAGGGTCATTGCCGCGGGCGCCGCCGCCGCCGCTCTGGGGCTGCTGTGGTTTCTCGCCGTCTCGCACGACGCCGCCATGGGCGCGGCGTTGCTGCTGTTCGGCGCGGGCGCCGGCGTCGCCGTCACCGCGGCCTACACCGCCGGAGGCCGCCTGGTGCCGGCGTCGTCGCACGCCACGGGTTTCGGGTTCCTGACGGGAGCCTCGCTGGCGGGCCTCGCGCTGAGCCCGGCCATCGGCGGCCTCCTTGGCACGGGAAACCTGCTGGCCGTCTTCGCCCTCGATCTGCTGTTGCTGGCCGCCATCGCCATCGTCACTTTGCGACGGACGTCGCCGCCCGCAACACCGTAAAAACTGGAGGTTCGAGGCTGGCGGAGCGAGCCGCGCGTGCCTGTGACACGCCGCGCGCTGCGGTCCCGCTTCGAGGGACACGCTCGCACGTGCCGCCCGATCGCTCGCTGCGCGCGGCATGTCACAGGCCCCGGCGTCTCGCCTGACTAGCGCCTTGCCCCTTGTCCCTATCAGAAGAACGCGAGCGTCACCAGCGCGAAGGCCGGAATGAGCACGATCCCCGACCAGATCATGTAGCCAAAGAAACTCGGCATCTTCACGCCGTGCTCCCTGGCGATCGAGAGCACCATGAAGTTCGGCGCGTTGCCGATGTAGGTGTTGGCGCCCATCATGACGGCCCCGCACGACACCGCCTTGAGCAGCAGCGCGAACTGGGTGGACGACGGGCCCGGCATCCCGCCGGTGAGGACGGCGGTCACATGCGACGCGTCGATGCCGAGCTGCCCCAGCGACAGGGCCATGAACGTCAGATACGTCGGCGCGTTGTCGAGGAAGCTCGAGAGGATGCCCGACACCCAGAAGTACTGCCACGGCTCGGTGACGCCCAGCGCGAGCCACCGCGCAGAACCTTCCGCGCCGGCCTTGAGGATCATCAGCACGGGGATGATGGTGACGAAGATGCCGAGGAAGAGGTACGCGACCTCCCTGATGGGCTCCCACGTGAAGCCGTTGTCCTCGCGGACCGCACGGGGCGTCGACGCGATCGACACCAGTCCGATCACCACAATCAGCAGGTCGCGCACGACGTTGCGGTACTCGAAATGGACGCCGAACCATGCCAGGCCTGGCGTATGCCAGAACCCCGAGAGCAGCACCGCGCCGAGAATGCCGAACAGCAGCAGGAAATTGTGCGCCCCTTCGATGCGGAACGACGTGCGCCGGTGCGGCAGTTCGTGGGTCGGCCGGTGCTCGATCTCCTGCCGCACCAGGTGCCTGTCGAGCACCGCGAACACCGCGAGGACAACGGCCGACACGAGCAGGTACTGAGGGAAGAGGCGGAGGGTCCAGAAAAACGGCACCCCGTGAATGAAGCCCAGGAAAAGCGGCGGGTCGCCCAGCGGCGTGAGGAGGCCGCCCATGTTCGACACGAGGAAGATGAAGAACACGAACACGTGGGCCTTGTGCCTGCGCCAGCCGTTCGCGCGCAGCATCGGCCGGATGAGCAGCATCGAGGCGCCGGTCGTGCCCATGAGCGAGGCCAGCACCAGGCCCGCCGCGAAGAACGAGACGTTCAGCGCGGGCGTGGCCACGAGCGTGGCCCGCAGGTAGATGCCCCCGGAGACCGTGTAGAGCCCCCACAGCAGGATGATGAACGGGACGTAGTCGATGAGGAGCATCTCGAGCAGCCGGATCGCCGCGAGAATGCCGTACTGTATGAAGAAGGGGCCAAAGAACACGAACGCCCACGCCACCGACACCTTCCCGTAATGGTGGTGCCAGAATCGCGGCGCCACCAGCGGAAACAGCGCAATCGACAGGAGCATGCCCGCGAAGGGCAGGCCGGTCCAGAGCGGCAGTGCACGCGCGAGGAGCTCCAGCTGCACCTCGTGGCCCGGCGGTGCCGCCGGCAGGAACCTGAACACGGCTATTGCGGCGGCCGCCCCGACGAGGACCCGAATCGCGGTCCGGCTGCTGACCAGGGTCTGCCAGCGATAAGATGAAGGGGAGGGGTGAGTCGACGTCATGGTGGAATTCCGGATCGAGGCAGGACGCCCGGACGAGCGCGCGCTCGCCGCCGCGGCGGCCATCCTCCGCGATGGCGGCGTCGTGGCCTACCCGACCGACACGTTCTACGGCCTGGCGGCGAACCCGGCCAGCGCGGCCGCGATGGCACAACTCTATCGCATCAAGGGACGGCCCGTCGATCTGGCCGTTCCCCTCATCGGGTCCGGGATCGACCAGCTCGAATCGGCGGGAGCCGTGCTGGGCCCGGCGTCGCGCCGCCTGGCATCGCGCTTCTGGCCCGGGCCCCTGACGCTCGTCGTGCCCGCCTGGAGCGGACTCGATGCCCGCGTGCACGCCGGGTTGTTCACCGTGGCGATCCGCGTGCCCGATCATCCCGTCGCCACGATGCTCGCCCGGCTGTGCGGCTGGCCGATCACCTCGACCAGCGCCAACCGGTCCGGCGAACCGGCGGCGACGGACCCGGCGGCCGTCGGCGCGGCGCTCGGCGGCGGACTCGACGCGATCATCGCCGCCGGGCCGTCGCCCGGCGGCGCCCCGTCCACTATCGTCGATGCCCGCGGCGACCTGCCGCTCCTGGTCCGCGCCGGGGCGGTCTCCTGGGAACGCGTGCTAGAATCGCTCGAGTAGGGACGGCCCCATTCTCCTGGTGTGACACCCTGGAAAGCCACGAACGCGTCGCATTGATTGGTCTCGCGCCCGGCAGGGCGCGTCGGCACGAATCCGAGCAGTCCCTCGAGGAGCTCGGCGGGCTCGTGCGCGCCGCCGGCGGGCGTCCGTCGCTCCGCTTGATCCAGGAACGCCCGCAGCCCGATCCGGCCACGTTCCTGGGACGCGGCAAGCTGCAGGAGCTGGCGGCGGCGTGCGACGAGCAGCGCATCGACCTGGTCGTCTGCGATCACGAACTCACGCCGACACAGGTGAGGCATCTCGAAGAGGCGCTCCGCCTGCGCGTGATCGATCGGACGCAGCTCATCCTGGACATCTTTGCGAAGCGGGCGCGAACGCGGGAAGGGCAGTCGCAGGTCGAGCTGGCCCAGCTCCAGTATCTGCTGCCGAGGCTCGCCGGACACGGAGCGGAACTCTCGCGCCTCGGAGGCGGCATCGGCACGCGCGGGCCGGGTGAAACGAAGCTCGAAACCGACCGCCGCCGGATCAGGCGGCGGATTGCCACCATGTCCGCGGGCCTCCAGGCTATCAGGGAGCGGCGGGCCAGGCTGCGCGACCGCCGCCAGAAGTCCGACGTCCCAACCGTCGCACTGGTCGGGTACACCAACGCGGGCAAGACGACGCTCTTCAACCTGCTCACCGGCGAGGACGCGGACGCCTCAGACGCCCTGTTTGTCACGCTGGATCCCCTGCTGCGCAAGGTGCAACTTCCCGACCGGCGGGAACTGCTCGTGTCGGACACCGTCGGGTTCATCGATCGGCTGCCGCACACGCTGGTCGCGGCCTTCCGCGGCACGCTCGAGGAGGTGCGCGACGCCGCTGTGCTGCTGCACGTGATCGACGCGTCGGCCGAGGACCGGGACCGGCGGGTGGCGGCGGTGCGCACCGTGCTCAAGGACGTCGGCGCGGAAGAGGTCCCCTGCGTGGACGTCTACAACAAGGCCGACAAGCTGGGGGCGGAGGATCGCCGCCGGCTCGCGGCCGCCTGCCCCGACGCGGCGATTGTCTCGGCGCTCCGCGGGCACGGACGGCGTGAACTGCTCGACCGCGTCGTCGCCACGCTCGGGCTGGGTACCAGCCGCGTGACGCTGCGGTGTGACCCCGACAGCGAGGCTGGCAGGCGGGGGATGACCTGGATCTACCGGCACGGTCGCGTGCTCCGGCATGTGAACCGAGGCGGACGGGCGCACATCGACGCCGAGGTGCCGCGGCGCGAGCTGGCCGCGTTCCGCAAGAGGATGGCCGATGCGCCGCGTGCGGCGCTTGCCATGAGCCCGGCATGAAGCGGTCAGCGGTCGTCTTCATCGTGCTCGTGGCGACCATGGCCGGGGCGTGCGCACCCAAGGTGGCGCCGCCCCCGCCGGCAGCCGGCGCCTTGCGTTACCCGGACTTCGTCTTTCCCGCGACGCCCGACCGCCTCGGCGATGCCCGGACGAGGGCGAGACTCGAGGACGCCTGGAGCCGGCTGCAGGCCGCAGACCTCGAGGGCGCCGAGTCCGGCTTCGGCGAGCTGACCCGGCTGCAGCCGGACTTCTATCCGGCCTCGGTCGGGCTCGGGTACACCCTGCTCGCGCAGGGGAGGCCGAAGGACGCGCTGGCCCGCTTCGATGCGGCCGCCGCGCGGGCGCCGCGGTACGGGCCCGCGCTCGCCGGCCGGGCCGAGGCGTTGCTCGCGGCGGGCGAACGCGATGCCGCACTCGAGGCGTTCGAGGCGGCGATGGCCGCGGACCCGGGCCTCGGCGACCTCCGCCGGCGCATCGACGCGCTGAGGCTCGATCGGCTCCAGACGCGCATCGCGGCGGCGCGGCAGGCGGCCGACGCCGGCCGGCTCGACGAGGCCCGTGACGGGTACGCCGCCGCCATCGCCCTGTCGCCGGAGACCGCGTTCCTCCACCGGGACCTCGGCCTCGTCGAATTGCGGCGCAAGAATCCCCGTGAGGCCGAGCGACACTTCCGCAAGGCGCTGGCGCTGGACGCCGCGGACGTCAGGGCGCTCGCCGGACTTGGAGACGCTCTCGAGGGACAGGGGAATCTGGACGGTGCCATCTCGGCCCTCGAGCGCGCCCTCGCCATCGAGCCGTCCGACGCCCTGAGACAGCGCCTGGACCGGCTCCGCGAGCGGGCCCAGACGAGCGGTCTGCCGCCGGAGTACGCCGAGATTCCGCGCAGAGCGCAGTCCACCCGCGGGGACGTGGCCGCGCTTCTCGGCGTCCGCCTCCAATCAGTGCTGGCCTCGGCGGCCTCCCGCCGATCCGCGGTGGCCACCGACGTGCGGGGCCACTGGGCGTCCCGCTGGATTGTCGAGGTCATCCGAACCGGGGTGATGGAGGTGTTCGCCAATCACTCGTTCCAGCCCGCCTCCATCGTGCGCCGGGCGGATCTGGCCCAGGCCGCGAGCCGGGTCCTCGCCCTGCTGGGCGCGACGCCTGGCCGGGCTGAGCGGAACCGTGTGAGCATGACCGATGTCGCCCCGACACACCTGCGCTACGATGACATCGCGACGGCCGTGGCCGCGGGTGTGCTGAGCCTGGACGGCGACATCTTCCGCCCGTCGCGCGCCGTGACCGGGCAGGAGGCTGTCGAAGCCGTCCGCCGGCTCGAGCAGGTGGCCGCGCGATCGCGAACCGGGAGCCGGTAGCCGCATGTCGCTGACGCTCGCCAATCAACTGACGCTGATGCGCCTGGCGCTGGTGCCGGCCTTCGTGATTCTCGTCCTGTACGGGCGCATGGGGTGGGCGCTGGTGGCGTTTGTGGCGGCGGGGATTACCGACGGGCTCGATGGCCTGATCGCGCGATGGACGAACAGCCGCACGGCCCTCGGAGCCTTCCTGGACCCGATGGCCGACAAACTGCTGCTCGTGAGCGCCTTCGTCGTGCTCTCGTTGCCGGGCATCGGGCTGGTCAACCGCATCCCGGTCTGGCTCACCGTGCTCGTCATCAGCCGCGATGTCGCCATTGTCGCCACCGTGGCGATCGTGAGCCTGACGCTGGGGCCCCGGACGTTTCTCCCGTCAATCTACGGGAAAATCGCCACGGCCCTCTACATCGGCACGATTGCGGTCATCCTGCTGTTCAACTTCCTGGAGCGACCCTCTATCGTGGTGAACATCATGGTGTGGACCAGTCTGGCGATCACGCTCGTCTCAGGGTTCCACTACACCGTCCACGTCCGCCGGATGCTCAACGAGCCTCCAGTTTCGTCCTGAAGTACTCAATCGTCCAGCCGAGCCCTTCCTCGAGGCCCACCTTCGGGCTCCAGTCCAGCAGCGTCGCCGCCCGCGTGATGTCGGGCTTGCGCACCTTCGGGTCATCCACCGGCAGGTCGCGGTACACGATCCGGCTCGGCGACCCGGTGAGGCGGAGAATGGTCCGGGCGATCTGCTCGATGGTCAACTCCTGCGGGTTCCCGATGTTGATCGGCTCGTTGGCGTTCGACAGCATCAGGCGGATGACGCCGTCCACCAGGTCGCTCACGTAACACAAGCTGCGCGTCTGCGAGCCGTCGCCGTACACCGTGACGTCCTCGCCCCTGAGCGCCTGCCCGATGAAATTCGGCACCGCCCGCCCGTCGTGGACGCGCATGCGCGGGCCGTACGTGTTGAAGATGCGGACGATCTTGGCGTCCACCCCGTGGTAGCGGTGATAGGCGACGGTCATCGCCTCGGCGAACCGCTTGGCCTCGTCGTAAACGCCGCGCGGCCCGATCGGGTTCACGTTGCCCCAGTAGGTCTCCCGCTGCGGGTGCTCCAGCGGATCGCCATAGACCTCCGACGTCGACGCCAGCACGAAGCGTGCGCCCTTGGCCTTGGCCAGGCCGAGGGCCTTGTGCGTGCCGAGGGCGCCCACCTTCAGCGTCTGAATCGGCAGTTCGAGGTAGTCGATCGGGCTCGCCGGGCTCGCCCAGTGCAGGACGACGTCCACGGGGCCGTCCACGTTGATGTAGTTCGTGACGTCGTGCTTGATGAAGACGAAGTCCCGCCCGGTCAAGTGGGCGATATTGGCGAGGTCGCCCGTCAGGAGGTTGTCGATGCCGACCACCGCATAGCCGCGATCGAGCAGGGATTCGGCCAGGTGGGACCCGATGAACCCGGCGGCCCCGGTGATGACGACGCGCGGTTTGGACATGCCGTACCTACTGCGCGGGAAATTGCTTGTACAGGCCCAGCCCCCGCACGAGCGTGAGCCACAGGATCTTGACGTCGAGATTGAGCGACCAGTTCTCGATGTAGTAGAGATCGAACTCGATGCGCTTCTCCAGCGAGGTGTTGCCGCGCCAGCCGTTCACCTGGGCCCATCCGGTGATCCCCGACTTCACCTTGTGCCGGAGCATGTAGTGCGGGTAGCGGT
>JAWOGY010000129.1:0-5814 GCA_046496425.1 Vicinamibacterales bacterium | reverse complement strand
CCAGGAGTTCCGCGCGCGGTGCGAGGCGCGCTATCGCGAGCTAAGCGCTCGGGGCCACACCGTCGTCATCGTCTCCCACGAGCCGCGCATCGTCTCGACGTTCACCGAGCGCAGCACGTCCAGGCGCTCGAATGACCGGCGCGTGAACAGGTGCAGCGCGTGCTCGCGGAGCGTCTCCCGCCTGGCGCTCGGAATCCAGAACGACTTCGCGAGGGCCCGCGCCTCGATGACGCTCACGGCTGCCTCTGAGCGGAAGACCGCGAGTGGGTGTGGAAAGCGCCCCGGCCACCCACGTCCGACGACAGGAAATCGCGGTCTTCCATCTAGAGTTTCTCCGCCGCGGTGGGCGAGTGGGCCCGGAAGATGGCCGCGCCGGCGGCGAATACCACCACGGCGACGCCCACGAGCAGCAGGTGGGCCTTGAGCGTCGGGATCGTGCCGTCAACGAGCACGGCCCGCGAGAATTGGATGACGGGCGTCGGCGGCCAGAGATACAGGTAGATGTGATACCGCTCGGGAATGATGTCGAGCGGGTAGATGATCGGCGCGATGAAGAACCCGGCCTGGGTCACCACCTCCCACACCTGGTTCAGGTCGCGGTAGCGGAGAAACAGCACGCTCGAGCCAAGCGAGATGCCCGCGACGATGAAGAAGTAGAGGACGAGGTAGAAAAGGAACAACGCGAGTTCCACGGCGCCTGGCGCACGGCCGATGACGACCAGGTAGACCAGGAACGTGATGGCGAACACGGCAAGCGTGATGGTCGCGTTCGAGAGCGACGAGAGCACGAGCACCCAGGAGGGAAACCGTGCCTTCGTCAGCAGGAACCCTTTGGCCTGAAGCGATACGAGGCCGGTCCTGGTCGATTCGCCGAAGAACTCCCAGAGGAAGAGGCCGACAATCAGGTTGAGGCGGTAGTGGGGCGTGGACGCGAAGATGAGCGAGAACACCGACATCAAGACGACGAACATCAGCGCCGGCTTGAGCAGCGCCCATACGAACCCGCCGAGCGTTCCGTGGTAGCGGCTCTTGAAGTCGGTGCGGATGAGCGTCCAGAGCATGCCCCGAACGTCGATGCGTGAAGCCGCCGCCGTGACGGCCGCCATCCTCACTTCCCCCCGAACATGCGCCATGCGGCCCTGAGCGGGCGCGTCAGGCGCCAGCTCCGTGATGCGTACGCCTCGTCGCGCTGCCGGGCGGCATCGAGCGCGTTGCGGTTCACCAGCGCGATCTCCTCGCGCAGTGCTGCGACGTGATCGAGCGCGTTCTTCAGCCAGCGCTCGAGTTCGTCGCGCCTGAGGTCGAGGGCGGCGATGTCCTGCCGGCGCTGCTCGAGCGTCATCTCGAGCTGACTGACGTATTCCGCCTGGCGGACGATGTCGGCTTCGACCTGCTGGACGGCCGCGGCGAGGTTGGCCGGGTGGCCGGGCGGGAGCGACGGGCAGGCCGCCTCGACCAGCCGGTTCTTGATCTGAAGGCCGGCCGTTGCGGCATCGGCATCGAAGTGCAGCGCAGAGGCCGGGTCTGAGACGACCGGCTGGCCTTCGACGAACCGGTCGTACTGAACGTGCCAGCCGCGAGCGCGCTCTTTGGGGTCGAACCTGGGTTTCCGGTCGCGGAACACCTTGCGCTCGCCCTGCGCGGCACTCCGGATGGGGTAGTGCCGCATCGGAAAACGGAGCGGGAACACCCGCCGCCCGGGGAATCGGGCCTCGTGCCCGCCTGTCGTCGTCAGGTCCACGGGATCCGCGGTCTTCTTCCAGCACCGAATCTGCAGTCGATCGTATTCGCCGGCAGGGTGATATCGCCGGAACGTGCTGACGGGGTCCTGTCCGGGCAGGAAGTCTTCGCCGGCCGGCACGAAATCGAACACTTCGAAGTCGATGGCGTTCCACCCGAGGCGGTCGACGAGCCCGACGGCGTCGGCGAGCGACAGATGAGGCCAGGGGCTCTCGCGGAACTCGTCGGCGTCCTGGTGGATGAACCACTCGCCATCGAGCGTGTGGGCAAGCTGCGCCTTGCGGTCGAGAATGCGGGACCAGCAGTAAGCGCCCGTCCCGTCCTCGCGCGCCACGGGCGGCAGCGTCTCCACGCCGATCAGCCCGGTCCCCGCCGCTTCCCGCGCGTTCGCCACGGTGCGATCTGCCGACCCATCGTCGAGCAGGTAGACAGACGCGCCCTGTGCGACAAGGTGCGCGAGCGCCGGCCCGATGATGTCCTCCTCGTTGTAGGCCGAGACGATGGCGACGAGGCGCGGCCGGCCCATCAGCGCGTCTCCGGCGCCTTGCCGCTCTCGGCCAGCCGCCGCGCGTTTCGCTGGATGCACTCCGCCACGCCCTCCGCCTGCGGCGCCAGGGCCTGCACCTCGCGGCACATCTGAAGCGCCGACGCCGGGTCTGCATACTCTCTCTCGTACATCTCGGCGAGGTGCTGGCGTGCGACGACGGCGTTCGGATGAGTCCGCGCCACGGCCAGGAACCGATCGCGGGCTTCGTCGCGCCGGCCCGTCATCCGAGCGATCATGCCGCGGGCGGTTTCGGCCTGTGCCATGCCTGGCGAGAGGCGAGCGGCTTCGGCGAGCGCGCGGTCCGACTCTTCCAGCCGGCCGGCCATCAGCAGGGTGATGCCAAGCGCGAGGTGCGTGGCCGGCTCCTGGGGCCGCAGGCGAGCGGCATCGCGGTACGCCTCGGCCGCGCCAGCATAGTCGCCCCCGTCTCGGAGCGCGTCGCCGAGCCCCCGATGCGGAAGCCAGATGTCGGGCGCGTTGGCGGCGGCCTCCCTCCAGAGGTGCACCGGATCGCTCCAGACCTGGTTCCGGGCCATTGTGCGGGAAGCCATCATGGCCAGTAACAAACCGAAGCTGACGGTCACAACCGCCCGGGTGGAGACCCGGTGGCTGGCCGGCCAGGCACGAAGGCGGGCGAACACGGCGCCTGTCGCCATCGCGAAGCCGCCGCCGGCGACGTAGGCGCGTTGCTCGGCCATCGGTTCGCCGACGTCGAGGATCAGCATCGAGACCGAAGGCAGCAGCATCAGCACGAACCAGATCGCGCCGAACGACACCAGCGGCGCGCGAAGGTAGACCCTCCAGGCCAGGACGGCGAGAGCGATCATCCAGAACGCGTCCCGGATCACGGCCGGCCTGAGGATGGAGGAGGGCAGGAGCGCGCTGTGGAAGATCGACTGGGGCGCGGTCATGAACATCAAGGCGGTGTACCGCCGCACGACGTCGAGCCCGACGAGGATGTTGCTCCACGAGAAACTGGCCCGGCTGACGTTCTCGACGCCGGCGAAGACGACGATCCGCCCCACGGCCGCCACGGCGACGAACGCCAGCATGGGGATGTAGACGCGGGCGAGCCGCCGCCGGATGTCCTCGTCCTCTCGCGGCAGCAGCAGCCTGCCGTACGCCAGCAGCACGACGGGCAGCATCACCGCGACTTCCTTGGAACCGAGCGCCAGCATCCAGGATGCGATGCCCGCAGCGAGCCATGCGCCGCCTCGCCTGAACAGCCATGCGTGCAGGCACAGTAAGGACGTCAGCAGAAACAGCGCACAAAGCAGTTCGGACCGCCCGCTCACGTAGCCGACCGCCTGCGTCATCAGCGGGTGCACAGCCCAGACTGCGGCTGCGGCAAACGCGGCTGTATTGGCCGTATCGGCCACCTCCGGGTCCGGCGGCGACGGAGCCTGGCTGCCCGCGGCTTTCTTCCCCTTCCTGCCCGCTGGGATGGCCTCCGCCGGCGCGTAGCGCATCGCCCGCGCGTCGCCGGCGAGCACGCGCACCAGGGCGAACAGGAGCATGACATTCGCCATGTGAAGCAGGAGGCTCGTGAGGTGATACCCGGACGGAGCGAGGCCGGATCGCGCGTAGTCGAGCGCGTAGCTGATGTTCACGACCGGCCGGAAGACGTCGTTCAGGAGGAGCGCGCGGACATTCGACAGGTCGCGGATGGAGTAGTTTTCGAGCACGACGCGGTGATCGTCGTAAACGAAGGGATTGTTCAGCGCGTTCAGGTAGACGAGCGCCGCCATGGCCGCGGCCACGGCTGCGAGGGCGTAGGGAAGCCACGGCCGCCGGTTCGTCCCGCCTGTCATAGGGCCGGTATAGTATACCTTCGCGATATGGGCGCCCTCCGCATCCTCCACGTCGCGCCGTACTTCGAGCACGCGTGGGCGTACGGCGGCATCCCGCGCGTCGTCTCGGCGCAGGCCCACGCGCTCGCCGCGGCGGGCCACCACGTGACCGTCGCAACGACGGACGCGCGCGACGGAGGCACGCGCACCAGCGCCGCTGGCGGCGAAACGTCGCGCCGCCTCGCATCCCGCCACGAACGCACGGCCGACGGCATCGACGTGCGGGTGTTCCCGAATCTGTCGAACGCTGCCGCCTACCACGGGCAGTTCTTCCTACCCCTCGGGTTCGCCGGCTGGCTGGGCGCGCATGCCCGCGACTTCGATGTCGCGCACCTGCACGCGTGCCACAACCTCCTGACTGCCGTCGCCGCGAAGCACCTCCACCGCGCAGGCATCCCGTACGTCGTGCAGCCGAATGGCACGGCCCGGCGCATCGAACGGCGGCGGGCGGCGAAGTGGGTGTTCGACACGCTGTTCGAGCGCGGCGTGCTGCGGAATGCGGCGGGCATCATCGCGGTCACGCAATGTGAGCGGCGGCAAATCCAGGAACTCGGGTACCTCGGGTCTGAAGACCCGGGGCTCCAACAAGAGCCGTGGGTCGTGCCGAATCCTCTCGCGCCCCTGCCGTCGTGCTGCATGCCGGAGCGCGGCTGGTTCCGCGAACGCCTCGGTCTCACGCACGGGCCGCTGCTGATGTACCTCGGCACGCTGAGCCCGCGCAAGCAGCCCGACATGCTGGCTCGAGCCGCCGCCGCGCTCGCGCGGCCCGACGTACAACTGGTGTTCGCCGGCAACGACATGGGCGAGGAGCGCGCGGTCAGGCGCATCGTGCGCCGTCTCGGACTTGAACCGCGCACGCGGTTCACCGGCCTCCTTACCGGACCCGCACGCTACGCGGCGCTCGCGGCAGCCGACGTGGTCGTCTATCCATCGTACGGCGAGGTGTTCGGGCTGGTACCGCTCGAGGCTCTCCAGGCAGGCACGCCCGTGATCGTGTCGAACGACAATGGCTGCGGCGAGATCATCGGCGAGATCGGCGGCGGCCTGCTTGTCGCGCCGGGAAACCCGGCGCTGCTCGCCGCGGCGGCGGGAAAGATCCTCGACAGCCTCCCGCGGTGGCGCGTCGCGGCCGCACAGGCGGGAGCGGAGGCCTCGAGACGATTCCATCCGAATGCCGTCGCGGCCCGGCTCGACGAGGTGTACCGCGAGGTGATCGCGCGGGCGGGACGCTCATGACACAGCCAGGCGTCAGCTTCGTCGTGCCGATCCACAACGGCGAGCGGTGGCTCGACGAGGTGCTGACGGCCATCCTCGCGCAGCGGGACGGCCGTTTGTTCGAAGTCATCGCCGTCGACGATGGCAGCACGGATCGATCGCCGGGGATCCTGGCAGCGCAAGCAGAAGCGGGCGGCGTGCGCGTGCTGCGCGCGGCGAAGCGGGGCGCGGCGGCCGCCATGAACCAGGGCATCCGCGAGGCCTCGCATCCGATCATCTGTCTCGTCGACCAGGACGTCGTGCTGGGGCCGGAGTGGCTCGCGGCGGTTCTCGGTCCGTTTCGGGAGCCTGGCGTTGGGGCGGTGCAAGGTTACTACGTCACCGACCCGAAGGCGCCGGTTGTGGCGAGAGTGGCGGGCATGGACCTCGAGCAGCGGTACGCGGTCATCGGCGAGGGGCCGA
>JAWOGY010000117.1:0-17563 GCA_046496425.1 Vicinamibacterales bacterium | reverse complement strand
GCAGGAGTTCGCGGGTCCCCTGGTCGAGGTCGAGAATGTCGGCGACCTTGTCGAACTGGGCCTGGGCCATCTCGAACGGATTGAACGGCTTGGACACGACTGACTCTCCTCTGGCGCGTGCGGCGCCGAAATGTGTGCGGTTCACGAGCACGACAGATGCGTCACGGTGCGGTATCGAACGTGTCCTCCTTCGCCCGCCTGGTCCGGAATCCCGTCCAGGCGCGCCTCGCGCCCGGTTTCAGCACCCGTGCTCGCGCGGGATCAGGCCGCCCTGCGCAGGTGGTGAAACCGGCCTTGTTGAACAGGCGCCGCACGCCGACTGCGAAGGACGGTCCGTCTCACGGCCGTCCTCAGGCGTACATGCCGCGCATCCGCGTGGCGGTTGCGACCCGCTCGATGGCCACCGCGTAGGCAGCCGTTCGCCAGTCGGTCTGGTACCGCCGCGCCGTCTTCGCCACGGTCTCGAAGGCCGCCATCATCTTGGCTTCGAGCCGCTCGTTCACGTCCTCCTCCGGCCAGAAGTACCCGTGCCGGTTCTGCACCCACTCGAAGTACGACGCCGTCACGCCCCCGGCATTCGCCAGGATATCCGGGACGACGAAGACGCCGCGCTCGTGCAGCAGCCGGTGCGCCTCGGGTGTGGTCGGGCCGTTGGCGCCCTCGATGACGACGCGCGCGCGCACGTCGGCGGCGTTCTTCTCCGTGATCTGGTTCTCGAGGGCCGCGGGCACCAGGATGTCCACGTCCAGCCTGAACAGGTCCTCGTTCGTCAGGGGGCGTCCAGCGGGAAAGCCGTCGACGGTCTGGTACTGGTGCGCGTACTCGATCATCGCGTCCACGTCGAGGCCCCGCTCGTCGTAGACGCCGCCCTTCCAATCCGTGACCGCGACAATGCGTGCGCCCATGAGCCGGAGCAGCCGGGCCGATACCGAGCCCACGTTGCCGAAGCCCTGCACCGCGACGCGCGCGCCGCTCAGGGCGACGCCCGCGCGGTGCGCCGCCTCGCGCGCCACGACGCTCACGCCACGCCCGGTCGCCTCGCGGCGGCCGGCCGAGCCGCCCAGCTCCAGCGGCTTGCCGGTGACCACGGCAGTCGCAGTCGCGCCGGTGTGCATGCTGTACGTGTCCATCACCCAGGCCATCACCTGGTCGTCCGTGTTGACGTCGGGCGCGGGGATGTCCTTGTCGGGACCGATGGCGTCCACGATTTCGGCGACGTACCGCCGCGTGAGCCGCTCGAGCTCGCGCCGCGACATGCGCGTGGGATCACAGGCCACGCCGCCCTTGCCGCCGCCGAACGGCACCTGGGCCACCGCGCACTTCCACGTCATCCAGGCGGCCAGGGCCGTCACCTCGTCCAGGGTGACCGTCGGGTGGTAGCGGATGCCGCCCTTGGCCGGCCCGAGGGCGATGTTGTACTGCACGCGATAGCCGGTGAAGACTTCGGTCTCGCCGCTGTCCATCTCGACCGGGCAGGAGACGACCATCTGCCGTTTCGGGCTGGAGAGCACCTTCCAGAGGCCGGGCTCGAAGTCGAGCAGGCGCGCCGCCGCGTTGAACTCCGCGAGCATGGCGCCGAAGGTGGACCCATGGCCGGGAAGTTCGGTTCCGCGAGGGACGCTGGCGTCGCTGTCGCTCAAGGGAATCACCATCCAGTCGGGTTCGGGCGCGGGGGGCGCGGGGCGGGCAGACGGCCCCGACAGGCCGGGGTCAGCGTACCCATACGGGCGCGGCTAAGTCAAGGCAGGGTATGCGTTAACGGGAGGCCGGTATACACTGTGTCGCATGGACACCCCGAGCGCCGGCGTGGGGGACGGCCGGCCCCTCAAGCGGCACTACACCGCCGGTGATGTTGCCGCGATCGACTACGACCGCGACGTGAACGACCCGGGCTTCTTCCCCTACACCCGGGGCATCCACCCCACCGGCTACCGGGGCAGGCTCTGGACGATGCGGCAGTTCTCGGGGTTCGGCACGCCGCAGGAGACCAACCAGCGCTACAAGCACCTGCTGGCGGCGGGCGGGACGGGCCTCAGCGTGGCCTTCGACCTCCCCACGCTGATGGGCCGCGACCCGGACCACGACCTGTCGCTCGGCGAGGTGGGAAAGTGCGGCGTCAGCGTCGCTTCGCTGGCCGACATGGAGGCGCTCTTCGAGGGCATTTCGCTCGCCGAGATCACGACGTCGATGACCATCAACTCGCCGGCGTCGATGATCTTCGCGATGTACCTCGTCGTCGCCGAGCGCCAGGGCGCCGACTGGAAGACCATCTCGGGCACCATCCAGAACGACATCCTGAAGGAGTTCATCGCGCAGAAGGAGTACATCTACCCGCCGCGGCCGTCGATGCGGCTCATCACGGACGTGTTCGGGTTCTGCGCGCGGGAAGTCCCGAAGTGGAACACGATCTCGGTCAGCGGGTACCACATCCGCGAGGCCGGCGCCACGGCGCTCCAGGAACTCGCCTTCACGCTGCGCGACGGCATCGAGTACGTCCAGTACGGCATCGACGCGGGCCTGGAGGCGGACGCGTTCGTCCCGCGCATCTCGTTCTTCTTCAACGCGCACAGCGACTTCTTCGAGGAGATCGCGAAGTACCGCGCGGCGCGCAAGCTGTGGGCGACGGCGATGCAGGAGCGCTTCGGCGCGAAAGACGAGCGGTCGTTGAAGCTCCGGTTCCACACCCAGACGGCGGGCGTGTCGCTGACCGCGCAGCAGCCCTACAACAACGTCGTGCGCACGGCGCTGCAGGCGCTCGGCGCCGTGCTCGGCGGCACCCAGTCGCTGCACACCAACTCGCTCGACGAGGCCCTCGCCCTGCCCACCGCCGAGGCCGCCACGCTCGCCCTCCGCACGCAGCAGGTGATCGCCCACGAGAGCGGCGTGACGGGCGTCGTCGACCCGCTCGGCGGATCGTACTTCGTCGAGGCGCTCACCGCCGACATGGAGCGCGGCGCCCGCGAGTACTTCGACACCATCGATCGCATGGGCGGCATGGTGGCGGCCGTCGAGCGCGGCTTCCCGCAGCGGGAGATCGCCGAGAGCGCGTACCGCTTCCAGCAGGCCGTCGAGCGCAACGACCGGATCATCGTCGGCGTGAACGACTTCGTCGAGGAGGAATCCCGGGGTGTGCCGACGCTCTACATCGACGAGGCCGCCGCCGGGCGCCAGACCGAGCGGGTGCGGCAGCTGCGGAAGGATCGCGACAACGGCCGGGTCCGCCGCGCCCTCGACGACCTGAAGCGCGAGGCCGAGGGGCCGGGCAATACCATGGTGCCCCTCATCGAGGCCGCGCGCGCGTATGCGACCGTGGGCGAGATGTGCGACGCCCTCCGGGACGTGTGGGGGGAGTACGTGGAGACGCCGACGATCTAGACGCTAGCGGCTAGGCGCTAGGGGCGAGTCCGACGCGGCTTGCGCCGCGCGGGTTGAAACCAGCGTCATGCCTCGACTGACTAACGCCCAGCGCCTAATCCCTAGTCCCTGACAGGATGCACACAGATGGCGAAGATCAGAGTCGTGATCGCAAAACCGGGCCTGGACGGGCACGACCGCGGCGCCAAGGTGATCGCGCGCGCCCTGCGGGACGCTGGCATGGAGGTGATCTACACGGGCCTCCGGCAGACCCCGCAGCAGATTGTCAGCGCCGCGCTGCAGGAAGATGCCGACGTCATCGGTCTGTCGATCCTCTCCGGCGCGCACAACCAGATTTGCCCCGAGGTGGTGCGGCTTCTCAGGGAGAAGGGCCTCGGCGACGTGATGGTCGTGCTGGGGGGCATCATCCCCGACAACGATCTTCCGGGCCTGGCCGCACTCGGGATCACCGGCGTGTTCCGCCCCGGCACCCCGATGCGGGACATCGTCGAGTTCATCGCCCGCAACGCCAGGAGCCGGACCGGGGAGGTCTAGCGCGTGAACAGGACTAATCCGGGCTCGTTCAGGCTCCGATAACTCTCTGTGTCCGCTTGACTTCCCGGAACCCGGTGGCTACGCTGTCGGGGAACAAAGACCAGGCGCGACCGCGCGAGTGACCAGGTAGTTCCGATCATGCCGCACACGCTTCTGCTCGCCGACGACAGCGTCACCATCCAGCGGGTCATCGAATTGACTTTCGCGGACGAAGACATCCAGGTCATCGCCGTCGGCGACGGGCAGCAGGCCATCGATCGCATCGAGACGGACCGGCCGGACATCGTGCTCGCCGATGTCGGCATGCCCGAGCGCGACGGCTACGAAGTGGCGGCGTTCGTGAAGAATACCCCGCACCTGGCCCACATTCCGGTGCTGCTGCTCACGGGGGCCTTCGAGCCCGTCGACGAACAGCGCGCGGCCGCCGTCGGCTGCGACGGCGTGCTGGCGAAGCCGTTCGAGCCGCACATGGTGATCACGCGGGTGAAGGAGTTGCTGGCCGGCGGCCCGGAGGCGCGGGTGCCGGCTGAAGCTCCTGCGGGCGCCGCGGAAGCGGCGCCGCAGGCCGCCGGGCTGCTCTCTGCAGCGGGCGAGCCGGAGGCTTCCGCGCCGGTGGAGTCAGTGGCCGAGGTCCGGGCTGACCGTTCCGCAATCACGGAGGAGGCCCGTCCGCCGGTGGCGGCGCGCGAGGAGACGACGCCGGTGCGGCTCAGGCGCCGCACGCCGATTGCCGTGCCGGGTTTCGGCGCGCCCCCTCAGCCGTCGGAATCTCAGGTGGCGGCGCTTGACGACTATTTCGACCGCCTCGACGCCGCGTTCGCGACGCTGCAGCCGCCGCCGGCCCAGGGCGCCGGCGCCAGCGCCGCGGCGGAGCTCCCGGCTGCAGCCGCCGCTGAGACGGCGGGCCAGGCCGCGGCTGACGCCCCTCCGACGCCCGCGCTCAGGCCGACGCCGCCGGTGGGGGGTATCGCCCAGGCGTTCGCGGCGCTGTTTGCCGCCGAGCGCGGCGAGACGGCGGCCGACGGCCCCGCGTTCATCGGCCCGGCCGCCATGCCCCAGCACGCCGTCGACGATCTGGCCGAGCGCGTCACCCGGCAGGTCCTCGAGCGCCTCAGCGACCGCGTCGTTCGCGAGACGGTTGCCGACGTTGTCTCGCGGGTCGCCGAGCGGCTCGTCCGCGACGAGATCGAGCGCGTCAAAGCCACTCTCAAGTAGGCGTTCTCCCGCGTCCGTCGTTTACCGCGACGCCGCCGTGCGGCTTGCTGCGCCGCCTCCGGTGCGGTTACGCTGTAGACTTCACCACGCGAAGGAACTCATGTCCGATCTGCCGAAAGTCTTCGATCACCAGGACGTGGATGCGCGCTGGGACGGCTTCTGGGCGTCCATCGGCGCGTTCAAGGCGCAGCCCGAGTCGGGCAAGCCCGTCTTCAGCATGGTGCTGCCGCCGCCGAACGTCACCGGCTCGCTGCACATGGGCCACGCCCTGAATCACACGCTGCCCGACATCCTTGCCCGCTGGAAGCGGATGCTGGGATACGACGTCCTCTGGCTGCCCGGCACGGATCACGCGGGGATCGCCACGCAGAACGTGGTCGAGAAGCAGCTGGCCCTCGAGAAGAAAACGCGACACGACCTGGGGCGGGAGGCCTTCGAAGCGCGGGTGTGGGACTGGGTCAAGGTGTCGCACGAGACGATCACCGGCCAGATGCGCAAGCTCGGCGAGTCGGTGGACTGGTCGCGCGAGCGCTTCACGCTGGACCCGGGCCTGTCGCGGGCAGTGCGCCGCGAGTTCGTGTCCCTCTATCGCGAAGGCTTGATCTACCGGGACAAGTACATCGTCAACTGGTGCCCGCGCTGCCGGACGGCGCTGTCGGACCTCGAGGTCCAGCACAAGGACACCGACGGCAAGCTGTACTACGTGACGTACGCCGCCGTGGGGCACGGGCCCGGCGTGACCGTGGCCACGACGCGGCCCGAGACAATGCTGGGGGACACCGCCGTGGCGGTGAACCCGGACGACGAGCGCTACCGGCACCTCGTCGGCTCGCGGGTGAAGCTGCCGATCGTCGGGCGGGAACTCCCGATCATCTCGGACGCGTTCGTGGACCCCGCGTTCGGGACCGGCGCCGTGAAGGTGACCCCCGGGCACGACCCGAACGACTTCGCGATGGGCAAGCGCCACTCGCTGCCGAGCGTGGCGGTGATTGACGAAGACGGGCGGATGACGAAGGACGCCGGGCCCTACGCGGGGCAGGACCGGTTCAAGGCGCGCAGGGGGGTCGTGGAGCAGCTGCAGCAGGAAGGGCTGATCGAGAAAATCGCCGACCACCGGCACGCAGTGGGGCATTGCGATCGCTGCGGCACGGTGGTGGAGCCGCTCGTGTCCACGCAGTGGTTCGTGAAGATCGGCCCGCTGGCCGCCGAAGCCATCCGCGCCGTCGAGGACGGGCGCGTGGTGTTCCTGCCGGACAACTGGACCAAGATCTACTTCGAGTGGATGACGAACATCCACGACTGGTGCATCTCGAGGCAGCTGTGGTGGGGCCACCGCATCCCGGCGTGGTATTGCGACCGCTGCGGCCAGACGCTGGTGCTCGAAGAGGACCCGTCGGCGTGCGCGTGCGGCGGCGCCCTGCGCCAGGACACCGACGTGCTCGACACGTGGTTCTCGTCGGGCCTGTGGCCGTTCAGCACGCTCGGCTGGCCGGATGAGACGCCCGATCTCGCCCGGTACTACCCGACGACGCTGCTGCTGACCGGGTTCGACATCATCTTCTTCTGGGTCGCGCGCATGATCATGCTGGGCCTGAAGTTCGCCGGCGATGTGCCGTTCCACACCGTCTACATCACCGGCCTGGTGCGCGACGAGCGCGGCCAGAAAATGAGCAAGTCGAAGGGCAACGTGGTGGACCCGCTGTCGGTGATGGACGACATCGGCGCCGACGCCCTGCGCTTCACGATGGCCGCGATGGCCTCGCCCGGCATGGACATCCCCCTGTCCGAGGGGCGGATGACGGGCTACCGCCAGTTCATCAACAAGATCTGGAACGCCTCGCGGTTCCTGTTGATGAACATCGGCGACCTGCCGGCGCGGCCCGCGCTGCCGCCGGTCGCGGAGCTGAATCTCGTCCACCGCTGGATCCTCAGCGGCGTGAGCCGCCTCGCCATCGACGTGAACGACGCGCTGACGACCTATCGCTTCGACCAGGCGGCCGACCGGCTCTACCATTTCTTCTGGCACGAGTTCGCGGACTGGTACATCGAGTTCGTGAAGGTGGATCTGCAGCAGCCGGGGCCGGTGCGCGACGCGGCGGTGGCGGTGCTCGTCGAGGTGTACGACCGGCTCATGCGGCTGCTGCACCCGTTCATCCCGTTCATCACCGAGGAGATCTGGCAGAAACTGCCGAAGCGGGACGGCGAAGCGCCGGCCGTGACGCTGGCGTCGTTCCCCGCGGGCGAATCGGCGTGGGCCGACCCCGGGGCCGAGCGCGACGTGCAGTACATCCAGGAGATCGTTTCGACCATCCGCACGGTGCGGTCCGAGCGCGGCGTGCCGCCCTCGAAGAAGATCACGGCGATCGTCGAGGAAAGCGAGCCGGCCTCGGCCGTCATGCTCGAGCGCCAGGCGGCGTATATCAGGCAGCTGGCGGGCCTCGAGGTGCTGGAGTTCCGCGCGGACGCCGCGCCCGGTCCCGACACGGTGAAGCGCGTGCTCGAGCACGCGCACGTGTACATTCCGCTCGCCGGCATCGTGGACCGGGCGGGCGAGCTCGCGAAGCTGCAGAAGGAACTGGCCGGCGTCGAAAAGGAGGCCGCGAGCCTCGCGGCGAAGCTCGCCAACGACCGGTTCGTCGAGCACGCGCCGGCGGCGGTTGTCGAGGAAGCCCGCGCGCGCGCGGCGCAGCTCGCGGAACGGCGCCAGAAGCTGCAGACCACGCTGACGGAGATCGGCCCGTGAACCAGCCCGCACTCGACCCCGGCCTCTACCGCGAGGTCGTGCGCCGCGCGCTGGCCGAGGATCTGGGCTGGGGCGACACCACGACGGCGCTCGTCGTGCCGGAAGGCGCGCGCGCCACGGGGGTGTTCGTCGCGAGGGCCGAACTCGTGGTTGGCGGCCTGGATGTCGCCCTCGAGGCGTTCCGGCAGCTCGACCCGGCCGTCGGCGTCAGCGCCTACCGGCTCGATGGCGACGTGTGCCGGGCTGGCGAGCCGATTGCCACCGTCACCGGCCTGGCGGCGCCGATGCTGACAGCCGAGCGGACGGCCCTGAATTTCCTGCGGCATCTCTCAGGCGTGGCGTCCGTCACGCGGTGGTGCGTCGACGCCGGCGGCGGGACGCTCCGCGTGGCCGACACGCGCAAGACGCTGCCGCTCCTGCGGGCGCTGCAGAAGCACGCCGTGCGCGTGGGCGGCGGCATCAGCACGCGCCAGTCCCTCGACGAGGGCATCGTCATCAAGGCCAACCACGCGCGGGTGGGCGGCGGCCTCGCCGCCGCCGTGGCGCGCGTGCGGGAGGCGAAGCCCGACGAGGCGATCCACGCCGAGGCGGCGACGATCGGGGAGGCCGGGGAGGCCGTCGAGGCCGGCGCGGCCGTCATCGTCTTCACGGGCGCCTCGCCGTCGGAGCTGCAGCAGGTCTTGAAGCGCTGCGCAGGCCGTGCGCGCGTGATTGTCTCCGGCCAGGTTCCGTTCGAGCGTCTCACGGCATTTGCGTCGGCCGGCGCGGATGTCGTGTCGATCGGCGCCATTACCGACTCGGCCCCGGCGGCGGACATCATCTTTGAGCTTCGATCCGAGTGACCTGTCCCAGGCGGTTGAGCCGCCGGCGGACATCGCGGACGCCCTCTCCGCATCGCGCGACCGGCGAGGCGGCTTCGGCCGGCCCCTGTTCTATTTCCCGGCCATCGGGTCGACCAACGATGTGGCCGCCCGCCTCGCGGGCGGGGGCGCGCCTGAGGGCACCACCGTAGCGGCGGAGGCGCAGACCTCGGGACGCGGGCGCCTCGGCCGGACGTGGTTCTCGCCGCAGGGCGCCGGCCTCTACGTATCGATCGTCATTCGGCCCGATCCCGGGGCGAGGCCCCGGGCTGGCGTGGCGGCGGCGCCGGGCCTGCCGGCGGCGGTGACCCTCGCGTCGGGCGTGGCGCTGGCCGAGGCCATCCGGGAGACCACCGGCCTGCAGGCCGAGATCAAGTGGCCGAACGACCTCGTCTTCGAGCGCCGCAAGCTGGCCGGCATCCTGGCCGAGGCGTCGGCGCAGGGCGCGGAACTCGAATACGTCATCCTCGGTTTCGGAGTGAACATCAGGCCCGTGACGTATCCGCCGGACGTGGCCGCGCGCGCCACGTCGATCGAAGCGGAGCTGGGGCGGCGCATCGACCGGGGCCTGCTGCTGGCGCGCGCGCTCGAGCACGTGTCGGCGTGGCGTGAGGCCCTGAGGCGCGGGAGCATCGGCGGCGTGCTCGACCGGTGGCGGCGTTTGTCGCCGAGCGCCGTCGGCGCGCGGGTCGAGTGGCGCGCGCCGGGCGGGACGGTGAGCGGCCGGACGGCCGGCCTCGACCACGACGGCGCTTTGCTCGTGGATCGCGGCGGCCGCATCGAGCGGGTCGTCGCTGGCGAAGTCATCTGGCTGTAGGATTCCATCATGCTGCTGGCCATCGACATCGGGAACACGCACATCGTCCTCGGCGTCTTCGAAGGCGTGACGCTCGGGCGGAGCTGGCGCCTCGCCACCGCGCGCGAGCGGACGGCGGACGAACTCGGCCTGATGGTCAGCGAGTTGCTGGAGCGCGGGAAGATCCCGGAGACGACCATCGACGGCGTCGTGCTGGCGTCGGTCGTGCCGCAGCTGACCGGGCCCATGATCGAGATGGCGAAACGGTACCTCGGGCTGACGCCGCTCAACGTGGAGGCGGGAATCGATCTCGGGATGCCCAACCTCTACGCGCACCCGTCCGAGGTCGGCGCCGATCGCCTCGTCAACGGCATCGCAGCCTACGAACTGTTCGGCCGGGGGCGCAACGAGCCGCTGGTGGTGCTCGACTTCGGCACCGCCACGACGTTCGACGCCATCTCGGCGAAGGGTGAGTACCTCGGCGGCGTCATCTGCCCGGGCATTCAGATCTCGGCCGACGCGCTGTTCCAGCGGGCCGCGCGGCTGCCGCGCATCGACGTCAGGAAGCCGGCCAGCGTCATCGGGCGGACGACGGTGACGTCCATGCAGTCGGGGCTCTTTTTCGGCTACGTCGCCATGGTCGAAGGGCTGGTGCACCGTCTGCGCGCGGAGCTCGGCGGGAAGGCGTTCTGCGTCGCCACCGGCGGCCTCGCCGAAGTGATCGCCCCGGAGACGGACGTGGTCGATGCCGTCGATCGCGATCTGACGCTGCAGGGGCTGAGGATGGTGTGGGAGAGAAACAGGAAGTAGAAGCAAGAAGCAAGGAGCAAGAAGAACTTGTCAAGGTGCAGCGGGTTCTCTTCTGGCTTCTGACGTCTGTCAACGGACCCTTCTGGCTTCTTGCTTCTGACAACGGTTCGGGCCGAATCCCGAGTCCCGAGCCTCGATTCCCGGACGAGCACGCAGGCCGATGGATACCGACGCATACTGCCGCGAGATCGAGGCGCACCTGTGCCGGCGCAATGCGGGACACCTCGTGCGCATCGCCGGACCCGCCTTCGAACTTGTCCGCGGCTGGGCGCAGCGGGGCATTCCGCTCAAGGTCGCACAGCAGGGTATCGATCGATACGTCAATCGCTTGAACGCCAGGGGGCCGCGCCGGCGCCCGGCCCGGGTCGAGTTCTGCGAAGCGGACGTTCTGGACGCGTTCGACGCGTGGTCGCGCGCCGTGGGCATCCACCGATCGGACCGGGACGCCGGGGGAGCGGGCCCGGACGGCGATGCTGACCTCGACCGCCAGGCCGAGCCGCGCCCGCGCAGCCGCGAGTCGCTTTCGACACATCTTGACCGCGTGATCGTCAGGCTGACGTCGCTGCGGACGGGCGAGGTCCCGGAGGCCTGGGACACCGTCCTCGACGAGTTCGTGCGCGCGCTCGACGCCATGCACCCCGCGGCGCGGCGCGCGCGCGGCGGCGCGCGGGAGGGTCTCCTCGCCGACCTCGAGGCGCTCGACGCGCGCCTGATGGAGCGGGCACGGACCGCCGCCGGCGCGGACCTGCTCGCCGAGGCGGCGCGCGAGGCCGCGTCCGAACTCGAGCCGTTTGCGACGCGATTGGCGCCGTCGGCCTATGCGGCGGCGCGCGCGCGGTGCGAAAACCGCGTGCTGCGCGAGCGGCTCCGGCTTCCCACCCTCGGGCTGGAGTGAAGGGCGCGCCGTGATCCGCCAGGACGACCTCCTCACGCTGGTGCCGGAAAAGCCCGCGGCCGGCGGGCGCATGCTGGCCCGACACGAAGGGATGGTGGTGCTCGTCGCCGGGGCCATCCCGGGCGAGTTCGCGCGCGTGCGCATCGAGCGCGTCGATCGGTCGCTGGCCTTCGGGCGCGTGGTCGAACCAGTCGAGCCCCACGCGTCGAGGCGCGCCGTTGACGGTGACCCGCGGTGCGGCGGCTCGGTGCTCGCGCACATCGTGTATGAGGAACAATGCCGGCTCAAGGGCGCGATCATCGCCGACGCCCTGATCAGGGTCGGCCGGATTCCCATCGAAGAGACCGTCGGCGTCGTCCCGTCGCCGGAGGCGGGGTATCGGATGCGAGCCCGATTGCACCTGAGGGCCGGGAGGATCGGATTCTTTCTCGAAGGCACGCACCAGTTGTGCGATGCCGGGATGACGCGGCAGTTGCTGCCCGAAACCACGCACGCCGCCGGCGAACTCGCACGTCGCCTCGCCGCCGCGGGATACGCGGAGGCTGCCGATGTCGAAGTCTCGGAGAACCGCGCGGGCGACCAGCGCGCGATGCACATCGATCTGACCCGGACCGGCGCTCTGAGGCCGGTGCCGCCAGTCGGACCGATCGACGAGGTGACGGGGATCTCGTGGTGCGCGGCCGGCGGCGGGCGGCCGCGCGACCTGTTCGGACAGCCATACGTGGAGGACGTGGTGCAGGGCGTGAGGCTGCGGCGCCACGCCCGGGCGTTCTTTCAGGGCAACCGATACCTGCTCGACGCGCTGGTGTCGGCCGTCGTCACCGCGTGCGCGCCGGGGCCCGTCGTCGACCTCTATGCCGGAGTGGGCCTCCTCGGTCTGTCGGTGGCGGCGGGCGGGGGCCACCAGGTGGTGGCGGTGGAGGGCGACGACGCGTCCGCCGACGACCTCGAGGTGAACGCCGCGCCCCTCGGCTCGGCGGTGCGCGTCGAGCGGACGAGCGTCGAGCGTTTCGTGGCCCGCCCCCGCCCCCGGGTGCCGTTCACGCTGGTGCTGGACCCGCCGCGCACGGGCATGACGCGCGATGCCGCCGCCGGCGCCATCGCCATGAAGGCCGGGCGCGTCGTCTTCGTGTCGTGCGATGTCGCGACGCTGGCCCGCGACCTTCGCCGGTTCCTCGACGCCGGGTACCGCCTCGACTCGGTCCAGGGCTTCGATCTGTTCCCCAACACGTCCCACGTCGAAACGCTCGCCTGCCTCTCCCTCCGCTGACCCTTCTCCACAGGGGCCAGGCCCCGTGGCAGTTTCTGCGTACAGTCGGAGGAGAGCGGGGGAGTGCTCAGATGCGGGCGGCGGCGATGAGTCCGGCGAAGAGCGGGAGGAAAACGCCGGACTCCACGAAGTTCTCGGGGTGCCACTGCACCCCGATGCAGAATCGCAACGGCGGCAGCTCAATCGCCTCGATGACGCCGTCAGGCGCCTCGGCGGTGATCACGAAACCGGCCGCGAGGCGGCGCACGGACTGGTGATGCCGGCTGTTCACCCGCAGCCGGCCGCCGGCTGCCGCGTGGCCCATCAACCCGGCGAGCCGGCTTCCCGAACCGAGGCTCACGTCGTGGGCGATGGCGTCCTTCGGCGAAGGCACCTGGTGAGGCACCTGCGTGCCCAATCCGGACGGGATGTCCTGCATGAGCGATCCCCCGGCGGCGACGTTCATCACCTGCAGCCCCCGGCAGATGGCCAGCACAGGCAGGTCAGCCGCGAGCGCCGACCGGACCAGGGCGATCTCGTACTCGTCGCGCGCGGCGTCCACATCGGTCACCGTCGAGTGGCGCTCTTCGCCATATCGCTCCGGAGCGACGTCGGCACCGCCCGTCAACAGCAGGCCCGCGCAGGACTGCACGACGGCCTCCGCTGGGTCGGAGGCATGGTGGAGTTCCCAGGGATCGCCGCCGGCCAGGCGGACGGATTCCACGTAGTCGGGCATCTTGCGGCACAAAGCGATGGCGATGCGTGGCGGCATGATCGGCTTACATCCTCGACGGGACGTCGATGCCCATCAGGCCCAGCGCCCGCGTCAACTGCACGCGGAAGTACGCGACGCCGGCGGCGCGCCAGAGTTTCGCGTCCCGCGACTCCGCGTTGAGGACAGGATAGCGGTGGTAGAACGCATTGAACAACTGCGCGAGGCTGAAGGCCCACTTGGCCAGGCCGGCGAACTCCAGGGACCGCACGGCCTGCTGCGCGATCTCGTCCAGCCGCGAGGACTCCAGCACGAGCGCCCACAGCCCGTGATTCTCGCTGTTCGCGGCCAGTTCCTGCGGGTCGAGCCCGCCGAGCGTCGCAAGCACCGCGGCCTCGTCGAGGCCGTCCCGCTCGCGCACCTTCTGGAGGATGTTCGTAGCACGCACCACCGAATACTGAAGGTACGGCCCGCTTTCGCCCTCGAAGCTCAGGGCCTCGTCGATGTCGAACGCGATGACCTTGCCCCGGGAGAACCGCACCATGAAGTACCGGACCGCGGCCACCGCAATCATGCTGGCGGTGCGCCGCCGTTCGTCCTCCGGCAGTTCGGGATTCCGCGTGGTCACCTCGGCGAGGGCCTTTTCGACAAGCGTATCCACCAGATCGTCGGCTTTCACGCCGAGCCCCTTGCGCCCGGAGACCTCGACGAAGGGCCGCCCGGCGTCTTCGGCCTCGGATGAGTAGCCGAGCTGCTTCGCGGTCTGGTGCGACAGGGCCACCATCTCGTACGAGAAGTGAATCGACCGTTCGGCCTCGCCCGGATGCCCTGCCGCCGCGAGGGCCTGCGACAGGAGGCGCTGCAGGTACGACTGCCGCACGTCAATCACGTTGTAGACCGAGTGGCCGTTTCCGAAGGCCGGCCGCTCGGCGGCCTCCTCCGCTGTGGGCGACGACGAGGTCGCCCACAGCGGCCCGTCCTTGCCCTCTTCCCCGAACAGGCGATAGTGGAAATCCTCGCCGAGCAGGCCGAATTTCCAGAACTGGTAGGCCATGTCCTTGCCGACGTACGTCACCGTGCCGTTCGAACGCACGATCACTTTCTCGGCCTGATCCTCCTCGCCGCTCTCGCCTTCGGCGCCTTCGGCAGGCAGTTCGGCGGTCCGCGCCTCCCGCGAGGCATGTTCGACGCCGTCTTCGATGCGCATCACCCAGCATCCGGCGAGGCGCCCGCTCTCCTGCAGGTAGACCGTGCCCTGCGCCTTCAGACGCTCGAACGCCTTGTTCCAGAACTGCAGCCGGAGGATGTCGCCTTCCCACGTCAGCAAGTCGTACTGCACGTTCAACCGCGCCATCGTCTTCAGGTGGCACCGGACGATGCGGTCGGCGACGATGCGGCCGATGGCGGCGGTCTCGCCCTCGCCGCGTTCGATCTCGTGCAGCGTGGCGGCGCGCACCTTCAGGCGCTCCTTGTCCTCGTCGTACCAGCCGGTGACCTTCGCATAGAGATCCCAGCAGGCGTAATCGAAGCGCGGCTCGCGGGCGATGGCCTCGACCTCGGCGGCGTTCCGGTCCTCGAGGTGGCGGAAGCCGACCACCACGTCGGCCACCTGCACGCCGGTGTCGTCAATGTAGTTCTGAATCTCCACGGGATGCCCGAGAAACCGCAGCGCGCGCACCAGCGTGTCGCCGAGGGCCGCATTCCGCAGGTGGCCGATGTGCGCCGCCTTGTTCGGATTGATGGCCGTGTGCTCGACGATCACTTTCTCGCGCGCGGCCGCTCCCGACGGGCTGACGCGACCCGACAGGCGGTCGGCGAGGTAAGCCGGCCGTTCGAGGTACACGTTCAGGTATCCGTTCGCCGCGCACTCGACGCGCGCCACCCCGGGAATCGCCCCGAGCGCCGCGGCAACTTCCTGGCCGATGACCCTGGGCGGCTTGCGCAGGCGCCGGGCGAGATCGAACGCCACGGTCACCGCGAGGTCGCCGAGCCCGCGGTTGGGCGGGATGGCCACCGGCACCTGCGGCATCTCGGACGCCGGGAGGCTGTAGGTCGTGGCCAGGGCGGCCACCACTCGGGAGCGAAGGTCTTCCTGTGTCGGCAGAATCATGATGTGCGTATCCGGCGCTCGTTGACTCGACTTCGATCAAGCATCTACGATTGGCGATTGGCGATTGGCGTGCGCGGCGTCCCGCGCCCCGGCGGCCCGCTCGGCGCGGGCGAGGTCGCCGGCGGTATTGACGTTGAAGAGCAGCAGGCCGTCCGGGTCGAACGGCGCGATTTCGTCCGGGCCGATTTCGCGGACCCGGACGTCGGCCAGCACGCCGACGACCTTCAAGTCGCCCCGCTCGATGCGCGCCCGGATGGGGCCGGCGCACGCCGGGGCGTAGTTCGCGCACAGCGGCTGGTAGCCGTCGTGGCCGCGCGGGATCGCGACGTCGGCGTCCCGTCCGGCGTCGATCACCCGGGCCAGGAACGGCGCCGTGACGAAGGGCATGTCGCAGGCGAGGACCAGCACGGCGCCCGGCGCGCCGGCGATCGCGGTGTAGATGCCGCCGAGGCCGCCGCTCCCCGGCAGGGCGTCGGCCAGCACGGGCACGCCCGCGCCGGCGAACCGCTCCGGCTCGTTCGCGACGATGACGATGCGGGACACGAGCCGCCGGAGCACGTCGAGTTGACGCTCCAGGATGGTGCGCCCGCCGATGACGAGCCGGCTCTTGTCGCGTCCGCCGAGGCGCCGTGCCCGGCCGCCGGCGAGTATGGCTGCTGTCTGCATGTGGCCGCACGCGGCTCCGGGTGGAAGTAAGCTACGTTAGCAGAAAAAATGACGACCGCGGTAATCGGACAAGTTCTAGCCACCAGCCTCTACCAGGCGATTGCTGAGCAGCTCCCGCTGCGGGTGGATTTCTACGAATCCTGGCTGAGTGCCAGAGGTTTCGTGGCCAAGCGCGTGTACGTGTCCGGCGTGCGGGCGGTCTTCAGTTTCCTGCGGCGCGAAGCGGATGGCTACGATCCCATCGTCCGTCGCGCCGGCGCGCTGGCCGCCGACTGGCTGTTCGACGATCTGCCGCCGATTCGCCGCAGGCTGATGCTGGCCCTGCCGCGAGCCCTGCGCGTGCGGGCGGCGCTCGCGCTGGCCGCCGGACTCGTGAAGGAAACCTGGGAGGAATCGGCCGTCAAGGTCCGCTGGCGGCGCGAGGCCAGCACGCTGACGATCACGGGCTCGATTTTCTGTGACGTGCGCGCGGCCGCGCCCGAGGCGTTGTGCGGATACTATGCGGCGGGCCTCGAGGTCTGCCTCCGCCGCCTGAACCTCGAGGCGGACGTGCGGATCGACGCGTGCGCGGCACAAGGCGGCGACGCCTGCAGGCTGTCGGTGGCGACGGCCCCTCCGCGTGCGGCTGCCGCGCCAGCCGTCGTGCCCGCCGTGCTGCTCGCCGTCCTGATCGCAGGCGGCGCGGCGGCCGCCGCGCCGGCCCAGACGCCTCCCGGCGGCCGCGTGCTCGTCATGCCGTTCGAAAACGCTTCGAAGCAGGCGCGGCTGGCCTGGCTGGGAGAAGGCGCGTCGATTCTGCTCACCGGCGAGATCGAAGGCATCGGCGTCCACGTCATGAGCCGCGACGAGCGGCTGCGCGCGTTCGAGCGGCTCCAGGTGCCTCCGCGTGCGCAGTTGAGCCGCGCCACTGTCGTCCGAATCGGCGAAGTCGTGGGCGCCGGCGACGTCGTGGTCGGGTCGTTCGACCTCGATGCGGACCTGCTGACGCTCCGGGCCCGCCGTATCAATCTGGCGTCCGGCCGTCTCGATCCAGAGCGCAGCGTCCGCGGCGCGCTCGGCGGGACCGAGGAACTGTTCGCACGTCTGGCGGCGCGGCTGTGGGACGACGACGAGGGCGTGCGCGCCCCGGGAGCGGCGGCCGGATCGCGCACCGCGCACGTGGTCCCGATGTCCGCGTTCGAGTCGTACGTGAAGGGCCTGCTGGCCGATGCGCCAGCGGCCCAGGTGCCGCTGCTCGCCAAGGCCATCCAGATCCGGCCCGACTACGCGGAGGCCCGCGTCGCCCTCGCGCAGGCGCACGCGGCCGCGGAGCACTACCGCGGCGCCATCGAGGCCCTCGCGCCCGTGGGCGAGGCCTCGCCGCTCAAGGCCGAGGCGATGCTGCTGACCGCGGTCGCGCACCTGCACCTGCGCGAGTACCAGGCCGCCTGGCAGACGCTCACGGCCCTGCACGCTCGCGCACCCTCGGCGCTCGTGCTGAACGATATGGGCGTCACCAGGCTCAGGTCGGCCGCGCCGCTTTCTGGATCGCGTCGCCCGGCGTGGTATTTCAGCCAGGCCCGCACCCTCGATCCGCTCGACCCGGATTACCTCTTCAA